>NZ_JAVLBN010000031.1:0-25677 GCF_031581065.1 Salibacter sp. | reverse complement strand
AGTTATGTGAATTCGGGGGGGTATCTAAAGACGTTATAAAATTCAAAATTCAGGTTATTGTTATGTTAAGCTACTTAAATCAGCAATATAACTTTTAACGAATAGCCTTTTAATACCGAAAAATGATAGATTTTTCGGTATTGATACACCCCCTTATCTTTTGTCCCCAAGACCTGACAGGTTTCCAAAACCTGTCAGGTCTACACGACACTAAGCTCCTTTAACAACTTAAACATTCATTAACCCCAAAAGCAAGATTAGAACGTTCTTGACCTAGGCCTTGACCTCAGCCTTGACTACTGACGCTTGCGGTCAGCACTATAAGCTCGTGACGCAAGGAATGAGGCCCCTAATAACTTAAACATTCAATAATCCCAAAAACAAGATTAGAACGTTCTTGACCTAGGCCTCGACCTCGACCTTCACTACTGACGCTTTCGGTCAGCACTTTCAGCATCTGACGCTTGCGGTCTGTGCCTCCAGCTTGACCTCAAACCTTTCGGTTCTGATCCAAAAAACTTTCATAAATGGAAAAAACACATAGCCTGATAGCATTAATTCTCAGTAACTTATTTTGCAACCGGATAAATAATCACTAATTTTGCGCCTCCTTTCCAAAAGGAAGGGGCTGTTTAATGCGGAAACAGCTGAAGTTAAATTACTTGCAGATACCGCAACTGCAATACAAATCGAGGCCATTCATGGCAGAAGAGAAAAAAGAAGCTGCTGAAAGCAAAGAAGCAGCAAAAAACGAAGCAGCACAGGAGTCTGCTTCTAAAACTCCTGAAACCAAAGCTGATTCTAAAGCTGAGGAAAAATCAACTGAAAAATCTGAGCCAAAGGCTGAAACAAAAACCGAAGCGAAAAAAGCTGAAAAGGTTGACGTAGATGCTGAAACGGAAAAATCAGAGCCCGAAGACAAAGGCGGCAACGCTAAAGCTTCTGGATCTGACAGTGAGCCGGTTGATTATGATAAGGTTGAACCATTAGACGATTTCGACTGGAGCAAACTCGGAAAGCAAAAAGAGATTTACTCTGAAGACGAAGTGACTGAGATGGATGAAGAGTACAGCAAAACGCTTACTTCTATCGCAGAACACGAAGTTGTTGATGGTACAATCGTTTCACTCGGTAAAAAAGAAGCTGTAATCAACATCGGTTACAAATCTGAAGGAATTGTTCAAACATCTGAATTCCGTTACAATCCTGATCTAAAGGTTGGTGACAAAGTAGATGTTTACGTTGAAAGTCTTGAAGACAAAGAAGGTCAGCTCGTTCTTTCTCATAAAAAAGCGCGTACACTTAGCGCATGGGAGAAAGTTAACAAAGCGAAAGAAAACGATGAAATCATCAAAGGATACGTTAAATGTCGTACTAAAGGTGGTCTTATCGCTGACGTATTTGGACTGGAAGCCTTCCTTCCCGGTTCTCAAATTGACGTGAAACCAATTCGCGACTACGACCAGTTTGTGAACAAGACAATGGACTTCAAGGTTGTGAAAATCAACCACGAATTCAAAAACGTTGTTGTATCACACAAAGCATTGATTGAAGCTGAGCTAGAGCAGCAAAAAGCTGAGATCATGACGAAACTCGAAAAAGGTCAGGTACTTGAAGGTACTGTGAAAAACATCACTTCTTACGGTGTGTTTATCGACCTTGGTGGAGTTGATGGTCTTATCCACATTACAGATCTTTCATGGGGTCGTATCAACCATCCTGAGGAAGTTGTGGAACTCGATCAAAAACTCAATGTTGTTATCCTTGACTTTGACGATTCGAAGAAACGCATTGCTCTTGGTCTAAAACAACTTCAGTCTCACCCATGGGACAACCTTAGTGAAGATCTCAATGTAGGCGATAAAGTAAAAGGTAAAGTTGTAGTACTTGCTGATTACGGTGCTTTCGTTGAAATACAACCAGGTGTTGAAGGTCTTATCCACGTTTCTGAAATGAGCTGGTCACAACACCTGCGCACTGCGCAAGACTTCTTTAAAGTTGGTGACGAAGTGGAAGCAGTTATCATGACACTCGACCGCGAAGAGCGCAAGATGTCGCTTTCAACTCGCAGACTCACTCCAGATCCATGGGAAAATATCGAAGAAAAATACCCGGTTGAATCCAAGCATAAAGGTAAAGTTACCAACCTTTCAAACTTTGGCGTGTTCGTTGAACTCGAAGAAGGTATTGATGGATTGGTACACATCTCTGACCTTTCATGGAGCAAGAAAATCAATCACCCAACGGAATTCTGTAAAGTTGGTGACGAGCTAGAAGTAGTTGTTCTCGAAATCGATAAGGACAACCGCAGGCTATCACTCGGTCACAAACAACTCGAAGAAAACCCATGGGATGTATTTGAAACTGTCTTCACTGAAGGATCAGTTCACCAGGGTACAGTGATTTCTAAGAATGACAAAGGTTTCATCGTTTCACTTCCTTACGGAGTTGAAGGATTCTGCCCAACACGTCACGCTAATAAAGAAGACGGTGGCAAAGTCAACATCGATGATACTTTGGATTTCGAAATTCTGGAATTCAACAAAGAAGCGAAGAAAATTATCATTTCACATGGTAAACTTCACGATGATGTTGATGAGAGTAAAGCTAGTGGTGGAGGTGGAGCCAAGAAGAAGCCTGCTGCTAAGAAAGCTACTCGCCAGCAAATCAAGTCTCATAATGACAAAGGAGAAAGAACCACTCTTGGTGATCTCGATGCATTGAGTGATTTGAAAAATAAAATGGAAAAAGGCGATGACGATAAATAGTTAGTCGCTCTTCTATAAATTTTGAAACCGCTCCAGTTTTTGGAGCGGTTTTTTTATGCCTAAAAAATTACATGTATAAACAAATAATTACTAAATTTGGTTATATCAAAAACAGAATGATATGAGTGCCAAAAATGACAGGAGAAGCTTTTTGAGTAAACTCACGGTCGGAACCACAGCCGTTCTAACGTGGCCGTTTTCAGGAGTGACTCGTTCTGGAATTGTAAACGATCAAAAATCAGTAGATGTGAATCCAATAAAAAACATTAAACCACTCGGATTTAACTGGGAAACACCCAATCCGTTTCTCTTTTGCGTACACCACGATGATCAATTTCCACAGGGAAATGAAAATATGGGCCCCGATAAAGAATTACTCAAAGGAAGAGATATCGGGAATGATTTCATTATCAAAGATGGATTCCGAATGTATCACGGGACAAAAGTGCCGGGTTTTCCGGGGCACCCGCACCGCGGTTTTGAAACTATCACACTCGTCCGTGAGGGATTAATCGACCATGCCGACTCTCTAGGTGCTGCCGGTCGTTACGGATTTGGTGATGTTCAGTGGATGACAGCCGGAGAAGGTGTGCAACACTCTGAGATGTTCCCACTAATCAATGAAGAAAAAGAAAATCCACTCGAATTATTCCAAATTTGGCTCAATTTGCCGCGCAAAAGCAAAATGGTGAAGCCACACTTCAAAATGATGTGGAAAGAAGATCAGTCTAAATACTCAGCTCGTGATGAAAATGGCAACAAGATTAAAGCTGAAGTCATAGCTGGTAAATTAGGTGATGTAGAAGCTCCGGCACCACCTCCAGATTCATGGGCCGCAGATAAAAATAATCACGTTGGAGTTTGGAACATCGTTCTCAATCCAAATGCAAAATGGACTTTACCTAAAGCTCCAAAAGGCGTTAACCGCACCGTTTACTTTTATGTAGGTAAAAGCATCACAGTAGCAGGAAAAGAGGTTCCGCGCTATCACTCAATCGAGGTTGAGCCTGATGTTGATTTACCAATTATCAATCACGATCACGTATCTCGTGTTCTTGTTTTACAAGGCCGCCCAATCGATGAGCCGGTTATCCAGTATGGACCGTTTGTGATGAATTCTAAAGAAGAAATCCAGCAAGCATTCAAGGATTACCAACAAACACAGTTTGGGGGATGGCCATGGCCTCGTAGAGATCAGGTTCATGATCGCAATGAAGGAAGATTTGCTATTCATGCTGATGGCAGAAAAGAAGTAAAGGGTTAATGGTCAGAGCCAATTGAAACTTTTGGATAACAATCTATTTGTTAAGGCTTAGGATCGTAAAAGCCAGCTATAACTTTTCATAATACTACTATAATTTTAATTGTTTTGTATTCAGTTTCTTAGGTGACTTTAGTTACGGTGTAGGATGCTGTTGTTAGCGAAATTTGTATTCAGATAATTAATAATAAACCAATTAAATATTACGATTATGGAAGATACAAATGAAATTCACAGCATGCCAAGAATTGGCGACATCGCTCCAGACTTTGAAGCGAGTACAACTTTCGGAAATCTCAAATTATCAGATTACGGAAAAGATAGTTGGGTGATTCTTTTCTCACACCCTGCAGATTTTACTCCGGTTTGTACAACTGAGATGAGTGGTTTTGCAGAAGAAAAGAAATGGTTTGATGACCACAATACTAAACTGATGGGCTTGAGTATTGATTCTATCCACTCTCATGTAGCCTGGGTGAACAATGTGAAAAAGAATACAGGTGTACTTTTTGATTTCCCAATCATTGCAGATCTCGACATGAAAGTTTCAAAAATGTATGGAATGCTTCAACCGGGAGAGAGTGAAACGTCAGCCGTTAGAGCAGTATTCTTCATCGACCCAAAACAGAAAATTAGATTGATCATGTATTACCCGCTCAATGTTGGTAGAAACATGGATGAGATTAAGCGGTCTTTGGAAGCACTTCAAACTTCTGACGAGCACGGTGTAGCTTTGCCTTTGAACTGGAAAAAGAACGATAAAGTAATTGTTCCGCCACCAAAGACAGTTCAGGAAATGACTGAAAGAGAAAACAGTGATCTCGAAATGGTAGATTTCTACCTGGCAAAAAAATCACTTTAATCAACTGATATTTAAAGGGGCTCTGACCAGAGCCTCTTTTTTTATAAACTTTTCACTTCAAAATCAGCGATCACGGGCAAGTGATCACTCACGATTCGCATTCTGCCTGGCTCAAAAGGCTTGTAGATCTTTGCAGAATTATCGATCAAAGATTTTTCCATGCTGCTGTTATAAAGGATGTAATCCAATCTTCTTTCTGGTTGATCAGATGGATGCGAGTAAACAGAATCACCTAACGGATCAAAAAGCTGTGTGCGTTTTGTTCCCTGTTTGAGCAGCTCCAATTCTTTACTGTCTGGATAGGCGTTAAAATCACCTAGAACAACAAGGTTTTCGCGTTTGTTGATTTTTGTCAACTGTTTCATCTGGTAGTTCAAAAAATCAATTTGACCAGTACGAGTAGCGATATCGCGATTATCTCTCCCGGCTTTTAGGTGCAGGCCGGTAATCACGACCGATTTCCTCTGGGTGGGCCAAACGCGGCAACTCCACATTCGCGTGTTGATGTTGATCTGTGTTTCTTTGCGTTCTTTCCCTTTTTCGTCAACGTACTCAACCGGAGTGTAAACATTACCGTAGCCGTACATTACACCCAGCGGCACTTTACTCATGATTACAACATTCATGTACCAGCCCAGGCTTTCATAATCGGCAAAGAATTGATAACCGTGATCCTGATCGAGTTCACCCATCAATTTTTCGAGATACTGGGCACTTTCAAATTCCTGTAGTACCACAACATCTGCATCTGACTTTAGAATAGCTTCAATGAACAGCGCTTTCTTCTCAGGTGCAACAGAAGCATTATTCTCTTTGTAGGCATCAGTATAAGGAGAATCGTATTCATCCACGAAATGCTCCACATTCCAGGTCATAATTCGTAGTTCATCACCAACAGGATTTTCATAATCCATAGGCAAAGCAGCCTGATTTGGTAACATTTCAATTTGTGAGCAACTCAGCAACGAACCGAGTACAAAAAGAACCAACAACCTGAGGGAAAGTGAAGACAATTTCATCAGAAAATAGAAATTAAAAAGGCAGCCTAGAGCTGCCCCTGAGATTTAGAATTTTTCGAAACGTGAAAAGAAGAAGCTTCCTTCAATCTGTGCGTTTTCATCACTGTCAGAACCGTGAACCGCGTTCTCAGCTTTTGACGTAGCGTATTTTTTACGGATAGTTCCTTCAGCAGCTTCACCTGGATCAGTTGCACCGATCAACTCACGGAAGTCAGCTACAGCATTATCTTTTTCCAAAATTGCAGCTACGATAGGACCTGAACACATGTACTCAACTAACTCACCGTAAAATGGACGCTCTTTGTGTACTGCGTAAAATTCACCAGCCTGGTCTTTGTTCAATTGCGTTTTTTTGAGCGCAACAATTCTAAAACCGGCCTCATTAATCATCTGTAAAATGTTTCCAATATGCCCTGCTTTTACTGCTTCGGGCTTGATCATTGTAAATGTGGTTGTACCAGCCATTGTTAATAATTTTCTTGTTCAATTTCGCTGCAAAAGTAGCATTATTGTTACTATTAACCTTTCCTTTGTTTTATCTAATTTTAAAATAAAAATTTTGACAGAAGGCGATTATTTACATTTACACGATATACTCAACAAACCGCAAAAAATTGCGATTACCATGCACAAGAGTCCTGACGGTGATGCCGTTGGATCTGCTCTCGGTTTGTTTCACTACCTCAAGCTTATCGGTCAGCAGGATGTTACAATCGTAGCTCCTGATCCGTATCCTAATTTCTTGAACTGGCTGCCAGGAAGTGATGAAATCATGGTTTACACTGAGCAGGAAGAAGAAGCAAAATCTGCACTCAAAAAGGCAGAATACATCTTCAGTCTCGACTACAACAATCTCAAGCGTACCGGGGATCTGACCGATATACTCGTAGATAGCGATGCTTGTTTCATCATGGTTGATCATCACCAGGAGCCAGATGAATTTGCTGAGTTTGTGTTGAGTAAAACGAGTGCCTCCTCAACGGCCGAATTGATTTACGAACTCATCAAGAATCTCGAATTCGATCAAAAGCTGACGCTCAATTCTGCCCAGGCTCTTTATACAGGTATTTTGACTGATACGGGCGGATTTAGATTTAATTCCACATCTGCCATAACGCATCGTATTGCTGCTGAATTTATTGAGTTGGGGCTTAAACCACACGTTGTTTACGATCGTGTTTTTGATCAAAACAAGTTGTCAAAGCTCAGGTTAATGGGATATGTTCTCAACGATAAGCTCAAAGTAGTTGAAGAAAACGCTGCTTACTTTGCTCTGTCACAGGATGAATTGAGAGCTTATGACTATCAAAAAGGTGATACTGAAGGACTCGTAAACTACGGGCTAAGCATTAAAGGTGTAGTTTTTTCAACTTTCATGCGTGAGAGCAGTGAAGGATTTATCAAAATTTCTTTCAGATCCAAAGGCGACTTTGATGTGAACAAGTTTGCTCGCGAACACTTTGAGGGTGGAGGTCACATCAACGCAGCAGGAGGTAAGAGCGATCTTTCATTGCAGGAAACTATCGATAAACTGGAAGCGTTAATCAAAGAAGTTAAACTGGAACTGTCTCAAAATGCGTAGCTTCATCTTTTTGTTCATTCTATCAGTAATTTTCAGTTGTAACTCCAATTCAAAGTCATCTGAAAATAAGTTGGTCAATGCCGATAAAAAGGACTTTACCAAAGAAGAACTGATGGAGATCAACCGCGAACGCGAGTTGGTTGAGTTCAAGCTGATTGAAAAATACATCGAGCGAAGAGGATGGAAGATGGAAAGATCAGGATCCGGTCTGTTTTATTCTGTTTATGATTCGGCTTCAACTCCCGGTCCACAGGCTACAGTAAAGAGAGTAGCAACAATTGAATACGTTGTTTCATTACTCAACGGAGATACCGTTTATACCAGCAAAGAGGACGGCTTAAAAGAGTTTGTCATAGGTATGGATCACGTTGAAAACGGATTGCATGAAGGTATTACTTACATGCGGGTTGGTGACAGGGCACGTTTTATTATTCCGCCTCGTTTGGCTCATGGTTTGGCCGGTGACAGAAAGAAAATTCCAATGCACTCATCAATTGTTTACGATGTTAAACTGGTTTCGCTTAAATAGTTTAATCATTATTGTTCTGCTTACTTTCAGTTGCCAAAAGCATGAAATGGAAGGCAGCTCAATAACAGCGAGCGGACTCGAATACAAGATTCATTCATTTTCTGACAGTCGTGACTCAGCACAGGATAACCAGTGGATCGGAATTCGATTCAAAGCCGAAACACTCAATGGCAAAGTCATTCAGAACCCGGACTCAATGACCGTAATTCCATATCAAACTTATGTGGATACCGGAATCATGGAAGCTTTATCGTTACTGTATCTTGGCGATAGCGCCAGCTTTGTGATGCCGGGCCGCAGGTTGAGACCGCTCGATATTTCGTCAAAGGCCTCAAAAGTGAAATTGACATTGAGCTTCAAAGAAATTTTTTCTCCTGAAGAATACCAGTTCTCTAAGCTGTATCCGGGAGTTTTACAATTAATTCCTGACTCAAACCAGCAGCGCTTTATTTCAATGGTCAGATCCAGGTCTATAGCTGACTATTCTTCAATAAGCGGAATTCACGCTTTTTGGCTGAAGGAAAACAAACAAGCAAAAAGAGCGATTGCCGGTAAACGAGTTGTTGTTGATTACGAAGGATTTACAACAGGTGAGAAGCTTTTTGATAGCACAGTAAAACGATCAGAGCCTTTTGATTTTGAGTTGGGACAACAGGGGCAAGTCCTCCGCGGAATTGAAATTCTCCTTCAACAAATGCGTGAAGGTGAAGAAGTATTGGCAGTGATTCCACCAGAACTTGCTTTTCAAAACGGCTCAAGTGATGGAACTATTCCGCCAAATACCGTTGTGATGTACAATGTGAAATTGCGAAAAGTGATTGATGATGAAACAGCAGACGCTACTACTTCTCTTTAGTTTCTTATTCCTTTTAGGATGTAATAACAGCCAGACTAACACAAACGATTCAGGCAATGAAAACGGAGGTGAGCCAGGTAAGGGCTCTGACCGTGATACTGAATACACTGTTATCGATAGTTCTGGATTGATGTATAAAACGCTGGAGAAAGGAACCGGAGAAAGAATTGATTCGGGAGATGTTGTGATTTTTCATTACAAAGGAAGGCCGCAAAATGATGATCGCTTTTTCAGTAATACTTTTCAGTCTGGCAGTCCATCACAAATGGAGGTTGGCCAGGTTCAAATGGTTGACGGGATGAACCGGTTTTTTCCTCATTCCAGAGAAGGAGGAAGGTATATTTTGAAAGTTCCTTCGCATCTCGGTTTTGGTGATAAAATCGTCATGCGTGTTCCGTCAAATTCAGATTTACACTACGAAATTCAGGTATTGGGTAAAAAGAAATCGGTTGAGCCACTCGATACTAGCGGAGTTGAAAAATCGGTTACAAATTCTGGTATTGAAATTTATAAAGTTCACTCAGGGAACGGAGCCAAACCAAATCCCGGTGATCTGATCAAGATTCATTACAACGGTTATTTCAAAAGTGGACTCAAATTCGATTCGTCATTTGACCGTGACAAACCATTGGTGTTTAATCTGGGGCAGGGACAGGTTGTTCGCGGACTGGATGAAGTGGTTTCTATGATGCGAGAAGGAGATCAATGGAGAGTTGTAATTCCTTCTTATCTCGGTTACGGAGAGCAGGGAAAGGGTGTTGTGGGCCCTAACAAAGACCTGATTTTTGACGTGAAACTGATTGATTTTAAGAAGCCTGAATAAGAAAAACAGCAGGCTGTTTGCTGAAATCTGGTGTTTTATTTTTCCATTCTGAGGCAGTTTTGGTCATAATCTTTTCCTGATCAGTCGTGATGTTAGCCGCTACACAAATATGAGTCCTGGGACTGCATGTTTCTACGATACTTTTTATCATTTGATTGTTTCTGTACGGAGTTTCGATGAAAATTTGTGTTTGATGATGCCTGCTGCTTAGTCGCTCCAGCTCAAGTAACTTTTGCTTTCTGTCTTTTTCATCGCGGGGCAGATAACCGTGAAAAGTAAAGGATTGACCGTTGAGTCCGCTCGCCATCAAAGCCAGTAGGATAGAGGAGGGGCCAACGAAAGGAACCACTTTGATCTTATTTTCATGAGCCATTTTCACGAGCAAACTTCCGGGATCAGCAACTGCCGGAGCTCCGGCTTCAGAGAGCATTCCCACATCTTTACCCATTAAAAGTTCCTGTAAAATTTCCAGAACATCATCTTCACTCGATTTTTTGTTGAGAATGAAAAATGAAGTGCTGTCAATATCGCGATCTCTGTTGACTTTTTTGAGAAACCTGCGAGCTGTTTTAACCTTTTCAACCGCAAAGCAATTTAATTCGTCAATTTTGGTCAGAACCTCACCCGGTAGGGACGTCTCCAATTTTCCCGGTCCAAGGGTAGTTGGGATGAGAAAGAGTGAGCCTTTATTCATCCTCAATTCTTTTTAATAGATTATCTGATGCGGCATCAAGCAACTTGAAAACATGCTCAAATCCATCTTCATGACCAAAATATGGATCGGGAACACTGAGGTTTTCACCGTTGATCTCAGACAAGAACAACTTGACTTTTTCGCGCTCTGACCGATCTTGTGCCTGAGCTATGATGTCGTTGTAATTATTCTCATCCATCGCAAAGATTTCATCGTACTCCTCAAAGTCTGAAGGGATGAATTGTCTGCCGCGTAAATCGCTGATATTATATCCGTAACTTTTCATTTTCTCCTGAGCCCGATTATCAGGTGATTCATCAACGTGAAAATTACTGGTTCCGGCACTTTCAACTTCTAAGACAATACCGCGCTTTTCAGCTTTGTCGCGGAGTAGTCCGTGAGCCATGGGAGAGCGGCAAATATTACCTAAACAAACAACGAGAATCTTCTTCATAGGGCGAAAATAAAAGGGGGTGTATCAAAAGGTGCTTTCAGATCAAAAAAGCCAGTGACCAAAGAATAGTAATTAATATTTTTCAGTCACTAACATTTTTCAAAAGCCTTTTAAAACCGAAAACGGAAAGTTTTCGGTTTTGATACATCCCCTTATCCAATAACAATGCAGCAATTAAATTACTGTATAGATATTTTCTTTTCAAGATCGTCAATGTAGTTTCTAAAGCGCTTATCAGTGTCAATGAGGTTGTTAACTGTTTTACAGGCGTGTAATACAGTTGCGTGATCTTTTCCACCACAGTGAGCTCCAATATTCGCCAATGATGATTTGGTCATTTGCTTGGCAAAGAACATCGCAATTTGGCGTGCCTGAACAACTTCACGTTTGCGGGTTTTAGATTTCAATAGTTCAATTGGAAGGTTGAAATAGTCGCACACAACTTTTTGTATGTAATCGATTGAAACTTCTCTTGCTGTATTTTTCACAAACTTATCAATCATCTCTTTGGCTAAATCGAGCGTGATCGATTTTTTATTGAGTGACGATTGTGCGATGAGTGAAATAAGTGCACCTTCAAGTTCACGAATATTGCTGGTAATGCTATATGCAAGGTATTCAACAACTTCGTTTGGAAGCTCTATGCCTTCAGTGTACATCTTCTTTTGGAGGATGGCAATTCGTGTTTCGAGTGACGGAACCTGAAGATCAGCGCTCAATCCCCATTTAAAACGCGATAACAGACGTTGCTCAATGCCCTGCATCTCAACCGGAGGCTTGTCAGCTGTTAACACCAACTGTTTACCGGTTTGGTGCAAGTGGTTGAAAATATGGAAGAAAACATCTTGTGTCTTCTCCTTTCCGGCAAAAAACTGCACATCATCGATGATGAGAACATCAATCATTTGGTAGAAATGCACAAAATCGTTTTGTGTGTTATTCCTCACCGAGTCGATGAACTGCTGTGTGAATTTCTCTGAAGATACGTAAAGAACGGTTTTGTTGGGATGATTATTCTTAATCTCGATCCCAATAGCGTGTGCCAAATGTGTTTTACCCAAGCCAACGCCTCCATAAGTAAGTAATGGATTGAAAGCAGTTCCTCCTGGCTTGCTCGCTACTGCATAGCCTGCACTTCTTGCCAAACGGTTGCATTCACCTTCTACAAAATTCTCAAAAGAATAGTTAGGATTGAGTTGTGATTCCACAACAACTTTTTTCAATCCCGGTATAATGAATGGGTTTTTGATTCCCTTGTTTCCACCAACTTCATAAGGCATAGAAACAGAAGGGTTTTTCACGGCACTCTTGTTTGTTGTGGGAACTTTTACTGACAACGATTTGCTGTTGTTCTTGTAATTGTTCTCCATGATAATAGAGTACTCGAGTGAACCATTTGGTCCCAGTTCCTTTTTAATGGTCTTTTTGAGAAGAGTAATATAGTGCTCTTCCAGCCATTCATAAAAAAACTGACTTGGAACTTGTATTGTTAACGTGCTCCCTTTTTGATTGAGAGGCTTGATTGGCTCGAACCATGTTTTAAAGCTCTGGTGACTCACATTATCCTTGATTATAGATAAGCAGTTCTTCCAGACCTCTTCGTGTGGTTTACTCATTACGCTAACAGTTATAAATTATTAAATCATTTAACTAAAAACATCAATGGGAATTTGTTAACGTCTCGCCTGACAGTTTAGGGTAGGTAAAGACTTTTATTCCAATGATGCAAGACAAAAATTTTAAGAAAAAAGTGAAAAAAAAAACCAAATGTGGGTTGTAATTCAAGTTTTTTTTACTCCCTGTTTTGCCTCTCAATTTAAAGAAAAAAACGAGACTAAAAAAGGTTTAGAGCTTAGAGTTCACGCGGATTTTTGATATTTTTCCTTTTCTTATCAACGCTTCCTTTGATGATCAGTAGATTGGTGACTTTCATTTTTTATTAAAAAAAATAATTTCTTTTTTGGAACTCAATATTCTAATTTAGTTTTTGAGTATTTTCGTTGAAAAATACAGTAATTATGTGGAAAATTTTATTCCACGACTAAATGTTAATAAATCATTTTATATGTTTAAATACACATATAAGTTGAGGGTCCGATATGCTGATACTGATCGTATGGGTTACGTCTATTACGGCAATTATGCTACTTATTTTGAAGTTGCCAGAGTGGAGATGTTGAGGAGTTTGGGCATCTCATATCGAGATCTTGAAGATTCTGGTGTGATGCTTCCAGTGTTGGAATATCAAACAAAATTCTTCAAACCTGCTTTTTATGATGAAAACATCACGATTAAAGTTGAAGTACGTGAAATACCTTCCTTGCGAATTACTTTTCACTACAAAGCTTACAACGAAAAAGGAGAGCAGCTAAACGATGCCTTTACAACGCTTGTTTTTGTAGATGTTAAATCCGGAAAGCCTACAAAGCCGCCTGCAGAACTGATCTCGAAATTCAAGCCTCACTTTTAAGGAACCACGATTTTTTGAACTCTTGTGGTATTATCGGTTTTTAATTCTATGATGTAAAGTCCGCTTGAGGAGAGTTTGTCAGCTGCAAGTCGGTAATGGTCAGATCCCGGCTCTGACCGAAAAACCAACTTGCCTAAGGTATTGTAAACCGAAACAGATTGGAGAGATCTGGAAGCGTAAACCTCTAAAGCGCTCTTTTGATATGTAAACCCGTAAGTGTTTTTTATTTTGATAAAGGAGTTTTGGTGGGCTTCTTCAACATCTGCTATAATTCCGGACGGACGAGGAACTTGCGATTCCTGAATGAATCCGCGGTCTAAAAGAATGTGAGAAATGACGGGGTAATTTGCTCCGCCAGTTAAGTTGCTATCGGCCTGAATGAAAAGATGAGCTGCTTGCCTCATCGTCATTCCCGATTGGTAGTTGCGAATACTCTCGAACAGAATTTTGTGCGTTAAATCCCGATTTAGATTTGCCTCAATATGAACCAATGCTGAACTCCACAACTCTGCATTTTGGTAAAAACTACCCGTTAACGCCTGTGGATATGGATCATTACGCCAGGCTACGCGACCATCCCAAAATTGATTGTGGCCGTCCCAGTTGAAAACTTCGCTGTACAAATGATTGGTGTAGGTCTTTGAATATGAAACAGCTGTATAATCGCAAACTCCTTCATCAAGCGCTCTTCGCTCGCCACCCGAGTTTGTGAAAGGAGCCAAAGCGTGTGAAATAGCATGTGTGTATTCGTGCACGATTACGTCAGCATCTTCGCCATCATCTACTCCTCCTTCGCCAAATGTGAGTTGTGGCGGATTCGTAAAGTTGTCAAAAGCAGATTGATCATCACCATTAAATCCATGCGCATCAACAGGGATTGAGTAATTCATCTCAGAACCGTAACCCAGAGCGTCTATATAATGCCAAAAATTTGAAATGTGGTAGAGAATATTAGCGTCTTCAAATCCTGATTGATCTCTGGTATAATCAAAGTTTGGAACGGTAGAGGTTACCGGAGCAACATTAGGCAAACTGTGTTCGCGGATTCTCACATAGTCGTTTTGGAGAAAATACGTTCCGGTATCGAGTGTAACTTCAACAGAGTCGAATTGTATTTCGGCTTCTAATGCGGAGTTGTTAGCGTCATTGTTGTCGAGGAAAGGCGATTGTGAGTAAGAAGAACCTGAGCTGGAAATTGGATCGGGAGCGTAGTGACTGCATCTGGCTTTAACATTTTGTCCGGAGAAAGCTCCCCACGGTCTTTTAATCAGTTTACCGCCATCGAGTTTTGTGACAGATTCGTAGTGCATTCCGCCAGCATCTTCAGTTGTTTCGGTCAGAGCCGGAATCATCTCTCTACCATCAAAAAACCAAACGTCAAATGGCTGGCCCGGAGTAGGTTTAGCATTCCATTTTTTGGGCATTGAAAACCCGATGAAGACTTTATTTGGTACTCGTCTTAAACGCTGTACAAAAAGCTGAGACTTATATACTGGTTTGTTTTGATAAGCAATACCATAACGCGTAATAGTTCCGGTTTTTGAAGATTTCTCACTGATCTCTTTTAGCGAGATTTCATTTGAAATATGTTCAGGGAGTAATTTCGAGGTTGCTTCTTGAGCTAAATATTCAGTAGATGCATCGCTTACTTCCTCACTCAAATAAAAATATTGGGAATGGTTACCTGTGTAGGTGTTGTGCTGTGGAGCTTTTTGTCCCACAGTATAGCCTGCAAGGAGAAATGAGAAGAGAAGAGTGACCAAAAATTTCATTGTACTGTTTTAATAAATGTAGGTTCGCTCAGTTGTTTGGCGGTTAGTTGCGCGAGTAGTTGCTCGCTGTTTGTGGTTCTGACCGCAAATGTCATACTCACTGAACTGCCAAAATCCTGATTGACAATTCTAACGTTTTGCTGCTCTAATATACGATTTAACAGACTAATGTTTTCGTAACTTTCTGTAATGCTGTAATAATGCTCGATATAGCGTTTTTCAACGGTGTTATTTTCGAGAGCTTCACGGGCGGCTGTTTTGTAGGCGTTGATCAATCCGGAAACTCCCAGTTTTGTGCCTCCGTAATAACGGACAACTGCTACTAGAGTATTTGTGACCTCAAATGAGCGAATTTGATTGAGTATTGGAGTTCCGGCTGAGTTGGACGGTTCTCCGTCATCATTTGCTCTGATTTGTGGTTGTTTCACGCCAATGATGTGAGCGAAACATACGTGTCGGGCATTGTGATGTTCTTTCCACAAGGCATCAATCTTTTCTTTTACTTCTTCAACATTTTCAACCGGAATAGCATATCCCAGGAACTTACTGCCTTTTTCTTTGTAAAAGCCCTCAATTTGTTTTGTTATGGTAAGGTATGTGTCCTGCTCATCCATGATTTAAAAATCCTAAAATTGCAATGCTCGCTATTGCGAAGAGTATTCCAAAAATATTGAGCAATGATAACTTTTCTTTGAAAAAAGAGGCTGACACAAAGGTAGAACACAATACGATTGAGAGATTGTTGATGGGGAATATGGCACTTGCCCCCAGGATATCAGCATTAAGCGTTTTGAGAATAAAGTAAATACTGCCAAAGTTTACGGTTCCCAGCACCAATCCGCCAATTAGCGCTTTATTTTGGAGTTTTTCGCGTTTGTATAGAATAGCTATTGCTCCTAAAATTCCGGCAGCTAAAAAGATAAACGAGGTGAAAATCCCTTCATATTCTCTCACTAATTTAAAGGCTGCATAGTTCAAAATTGTGTCGATGAGCCCGCTGCCCAGGAAGACGATAATCGGAAACAACCCGATGTACTTACTGCTGTCTTTCCCTTTCTTTTTGTTTGTGAGGTATAGACTGACGATAGCGAGCAAAATCCCGATAATCTTCCATGAATTTACGGGCTCTGAATAGAGGGATATGGCAACTACTGTGGGGATAACGACTGCCATTTTATTGGCCACACTTCCCACACTTATGCCGTATTCCTGAGTGGTTCTTACCATGAAATAAAAAATGGTGATAAACAGGATGCCCATTGCTCCGCTCGTGATTAGGTTATCTGGCTTAGCAGTGAATTCAGGAACATCTTTAAAAAATAGTCCGAGCCCTAGCAAACCGGCAACCCAGTAGTTGATGGCTACAGCCTGAAAGTTGTTGATGCGTGCCAGGCCAATCCATCTAAATATCACGAATAAAAGGGTGGAAGAGGCTATGGAAAGTATTAAATAGATCATTTATTCTCGCTTTTACGAACGGCAAAAGTGTAGAAAAGAACGGAGGTCAATGTGACGATAACAAGTTGAAGAAAGAAGTTTATGTTACTTTCTAAGCCTGTGTTAAAATAGTATTGTACCAGATGGTAAATTATTCCTGAAAAACTGAATATGGTGAGAAACCAGGTTACTTTTTTAATAAGGAGTGGTAGAAAGTTCTTTTTAAATTTAAATGTAATGATGTTGATAATCAAAAAGAAAACGAACGAGATGGAATAGATCCAAAAACCGAATTTGAAATTGCTTTTTTGTTTTTCTTCTAAGGCCTGTTTTTTTATTTCAGCTTCTGTCCGCTCCTGAATTTCAGCTATTTTAACGCCATCGTTAACTAGGTCAAGACTGTCGCGAAGTTGAACACTTCTCCTGTAATGTTCGAGAGCTTTTTTGTAATTACCCTTTGAAGAGTAGTACTTTGTAAAGATTTTTAGATAATCATACTCCAGATCTGGGTAATCGATTTCTCTCGTTAGTTCAAGTCCGTTTGAGCCGTATTTGAATGCTGAATCCAATTCACCCTTATGGTGATATAGATCAAATAAATTCAATAATCCAACGGCTTTACTTTCCACATCCATTACAGAGTCAAACTGGTTCAATGCTTTTTTTGTATAGTAAAGCCCCAGATCATAATCGCCCTTTTCAGCATAGAGATTTCCAATATTAATATAGCTTTGAACAACTCCATTTGATCTGTTTAGTCTTCTCTCTAATTCGAGTGATTTCATCAGGTACTCCGCAGCTGTGTCATACTTGCCCAATTTTTGATAACTAAGAGCCAGGTTGTTGTAAGAACTACAAATTCCAAATGTGTCTTTGTCAGTAATGTTGAGTAAGAGTCCTTTTTTGGCTGTTTCAACTGCCTTTTCGTATTTACCCTGAATGCGGTATATTTCACATAAGTTTGAGTAGTTAGCGCCTGCTGAAGAAAGATAATCCAGCTCCTGATTAATTTTAAGAGCATTCATGAAACAACTGATCGCTTTGCCGTAATCAGTTTTCTTTTTGTAAATTATGCCCATCAGGTTGTAAGTTAGAGCAGCGTTGCTCTTATCATCATGTCTTACTTGGATTTCAAGTGCGCGATCAGCGAGTTGCAAGGCTGAATCGAGTTCACCGGCATAGAGCATTTTAACTGCTTTGTAGCGCCAGCCCTGGCTAACTCCCGAATGATAGCCAATCGCTTTAGCATCCTTCATTATTTTATTGACCTCAGTATCAAATGAATCAGGATGTGATGACATGTAGTCCCAAATGTCGTAAAGCCGCTGATCTATTTCTTTGAAAAGGGTGGAGTCAGAGTTCTGACCAAAACTTAAACTGCTGACGACTAATGACATGAAAATAAAGCAAAACCTAATTTTCATAGTATTCAATTAAGTCATTACCAATTGTAAAGCGGTTTTTAAAGGGGAAGTTAAAAGTTGGTGCTTTTACTCCTTCGGTCAGAACCAATGGCGAGCTATACAGCCATGCATTGTCCCAGAGATTTCGATCGATGAAGCTCTGCAAAAGCATCGATCCACCTTCAACAAAAAGTGACTGAACCTGTAATTCATGCAAGTCGTGGAGCAAAGAAGGAATTAAATCGTTATCGAACGATCGTTTCTTGAAAACCACTTCACCTTCAATATGATTCTCCTGTGCATTGAAAACGACAGTTGGTTTGCCATCAGTAAAAAGCTTGAGATCTTTTGGCAACATCGCATTGCGATCTAGCGTGATACGAACCGGATCATTTCCGTTCCAGTACCGCGTGTTCAGTGATGGATTATCCAACCATGCAGTTCGTGTTCCTACCATGATAGCTGCATGCCTGCTACGCATCTTGTGAGTTAAAATAGCGGTATGCTGACCTGAAATTGCCTTAGCACTTTTCTCACTCGAAATGCGGTGGTGATCGATAAATCCATCTGCACTTTTAGCCCATTTCAGTGTAATGAAAGGACGTTTTTTCGTGTGAAAAGTGATGAAAGGTCTGTTCAGCTGAAGGGCTCCGCGTTCTAGTACTCCCGTTTTTACCTCAATTCCGTTTTTTCTCAATCGCTCGAGCCCTTTACCCGCAACAGCTTTGTGCGGATCCTGCATCGCAACCACAACACGTTTAATCTTTTTTTCTACTATCAGATCACTGCAGGGCGGTGTTTTACCGTGGTGCGAACAAGGTTCTAAATTAACATAGAGAGTAGACTCAGGAAGTAGAGACTGATCCTCCACCGAGTTGATCGCATTTACTTCGGCATGTGGTTCACCGGCTTTTTTGTGGAATCCCTCACCAATTATTTTTCCATCATGAACAATCACACATCCAACCATTGGGTTAGGAGCTGTAAATCCGTTGGCTAAATTCGCCAATTCCAAACAACGCTGCATGTACTGTTCATCAATGTTCATCGAGTGTCCACTATTTTATTTTGATCGGTCAAATGTATCGATTTTTATAAGTTCGATAATTCTCACAAAGTCAAAATCAATAAGAACGTGTAGTTACAAGGCAAGTATTTGAAGGATATTAGCTATCGCGATAAAAATAACACAGTAAATAATGTGAACTCAGGTTATAACAAAACTTTTATCACTTATTAGCTCAACCAATCAAGGAAAACCAATGACGCAACCATTACAAACCCCTATTTCAAAAGATGGAATACGGGTTTTGTTAAAAAGGGGGCTGTTTAGTTCTAATAGCTGATTTCTTTTATCGAATACTACTGGTTAAGTAAATAATCTTATCAAAGCACATAAGTGTGAAAGTTCTATTTTAAGCAGGAAATTTTGGATTGTCATTTTATTTTTTAATAGATTCGAGAAACGATTATCTAATATGCGCATAAACAGATAGTTGTATTCGAATTTAATTGTTAACTACTAAAATGTATTCTTATGAAACGTTTAATAATATTGTTTTTTTCTGTTTTTATTTCTTTTTCAACTTTTGCATCTACTGAATGGATGTATTGCAATGGAAGAGGATTGGCTGTTATTTTTCAAACTGATGATAATGGCGATCCCATTGCTAATTCATATCATGCTGCAGGTGCATGTGCTGGAGGCCCCTGGGTTGTTAGACTACAAATAGCTCCTCCGCAAGGCGGCTGTGATTTGGTTATATGCGATGAATATGCAACAAGCCAAATCAATGAGAATTTGGTACCGGGAGAAGTAGCCACCCCTAGTGAGGATGATTTGGATGAGATTGACTCCATTCTTGAGTCTAATGAGAGCTTTTCCACAGTTTACTTAAATCCAGATGACCTGGATCCAGATATTTATCAATTTTTAAAGGATTATATAGCTGAATGAAAAATTTAATGAAAGCATCCCTCTATGTAGGGATGCTTATTGTTCTAGTTTCGTGTTCCTTAATAAGGAATAAGGCATCTCAAAATTCGGCTCAAAAGGATATCCAGTTGTATGTTTACCATAATGGAAATGATACGCTCATAAAGGATACGAATGGTTATAATGAACTTCTACCTTTCTTAAAAGAGCATGGACTAGAATGGCCTGTAAATTGGGTGCCGGCTCCGGGGAGCAGTAGATATACTTATTATCAGTTTGTGAACCGGGATAGTGTTTATCGTGCATATTCCTTTTTTTTAGATTCAACAATATTGCAAAAACACATTTCTCTAAAACGCATAAGCTCCGATGGCCACAAGTTAATGAGACAGGATGGGTTTTACCGTTCTATTGAATCTATTGCAAATAAAAATAAAGGTTACATTGAGTATGATTTCAGATTTAGAAATGACTCAGTCGAAGTTGAAATAGAACATCCACTAATTAACTCATATAGAAACAGCTACACTGCTTACCCATTCAAAGAACATTGAACACTTGTTTGCACTATAACCAATGCTTTGCTTCTTCCTGTGGAACTTTTGAGGAAACTCTTTAAAGATTTTGACTATTTCTCAGGTTCCACTTGGTGAGTAGTCATTATGAAAAGCGATAATAATCGAACCAGGTTATTAACTTCGCGGTCGTGGAAATACCCGAAAATACAATAAAAGCCGTTAGTGAGTATATTCAACTTAAACTTTCTGCTCATTTCACTAGTGGAGAGATTGATTTCATCACCAAAGAAGCTATGCGTAAGTTTCTTGAGTTGGCGCCTCACGAAATGCGGTTGAACCTCTCGCAAAGGCTTTCTGAATCGGAGTTGTTGAAGTTCATCTACCTTGTTAAAGACCTCAAAAAAGACATTCCACTACAATACATTTTAGGTGAAGCGCATTTTTACGATCTCGATTTTGAAGTTGATGAAAATGTGCTCATTCCGCGACCAGAGACGGAAGAATTAGTCCACCTGATTTTAAACCGTTTTGGTCAGAACCATTATAGCTTGCTCGATGTGGGAACCGGCAGCGGTTGTATTGCTGTATCGCTAAAAGTCAATCGGCCAGAGTGGAATGTTGCGGCAATTGATAAAAGTCCCGGAGCAATAAATGTTGCAAAACGAAATGCCGGCAGATTGGATGCTGCGATCGATTTCGAGGTAGCGGGGATTGAGGATTACGGCTCTGACCGTGAATTTGACATTGTAGTGAGTAATCCGCCTTATATCGATTCAAATGAAAGAGAATCACTCGATAAAAATGTGGTTGATCACGAACCACACCTCGCATTGTTTGCTCCAGAAAATAAACCACTCTATTTTTACGATCTCATAGCTGATAAAGCCAAAAAACTTTTGCGAAAAGGAGGTCTTATTTTTTTTGAAACGCATTATCAATACGGAGATGAAGTAGTGAAAATGCTAGAAGGAAAAGGCTATGAAAAAGTTGAGTTGATAGAAGATTTAAGTGGAAATCCGCGAATTGTGGCGGCTGAATACCATCAAAATGGCTGATAAAAAAGACATTGAAGAAAAGATAAAAGCGCTTCGCAAAGAGCTACAGCGCTACAACCATGAATACTACATAAAGAATGATCCTTCGATCAGTGATCAGGAGTTCGACATGAAAATGAAGGAACTCGAAAAGCTGGAGGAGGAAAATCCTGAGTTTGACGATCCCAATTCTCCAACAAAGCGAGTTGGCGGAGACATCACAAAGGAGTTCAATACGATTGAGCACGATTACCCGATGCAATCGCTCAGTAACTCTTATTCAAAAGATGAAATTGTCGATTTCATCAAGCGTACGGCAAAGAACATTGAAGGAGAAACTGAGTTTGTTTGTGAGTTGAAATACGATGGTGTTGCAATCGGGATTAAATACCGGGATGGAAAGTTTTACCAGGCTGTCACTCGGGGAGACGGACAAAAAGGCGATGATGTATCGAACAATGTGCGCACGATTAAAACTGTTCCGCTTGTTCTGACTGATGGCGATTACCCTGATTCATTTGAGATTAGAGGTGAAATCATGTTGCGCAAACCGCAATTTGAAAAACTCAATAAAAACCTGATCGACAAAGGCGAAAAGCCCTATGCAAATCCGCGAAACACAGCTTCCGGTTCGTTGAAATTGCAGGATAGCAGTGAGGTTGCTAAACGCGGACTCGATTGCTTTTTGTACGGTATCTACTCAGAACATGAAGTAGCTGATGAACATTTTGCTTCAGTGGAAAAAGCCGGTGAATGGGGTTTTCAAATTCCAAACCCTAGTGATCACAGAATCCAGAAATGTAAGAACATCGATGAAATTATGGATTTCATCAATTACTGGGAGGAAAAACGCCTCGGACTCGATTTTGAGATTGACGGAGTTGTCATAAAAGTCAACAATTACGAGCAACAACGAGAACTGGGAAGCACGGCTAAGTCGCCACGTTGGGCAATCGCTTACAAGTACAAAGCCGAGCAGGTGCAAACAAAGCTGAACAGCATTTCTTTCCAGGTAGGTCGCACAGGAGCTGTAACACCAATTGCTAATTTGGAACCGGTTCAGCTTGCCGGAACAACCGTAAAACGCGCTTCACTTCACAATGCTGATATCATCAAAAAGCTGGATGTGCGAGAAGGTGACCAGGTTTACGTGGAAAAAGGAGGAGAGATCATTCCAAAAATCGTGGGCGTCAACAAAACGGAGCGATCAAATGACAGTGAACCTTTTGCGTACATCACTGAATGTCCCGAGTGCGGGACTGAATTGATTCGTAAGGAAGGAGAGGCGCTTCACTTTTGCCCCAATGAAGCAGGATGTCCGCCACAGATCATTGGTAAAATGCAGCACTTTATCAGTCGGAACGCGATGGACATTGACGGGATAGGCGAAGAGACAATCGTTCAGCTTCACGATGCAGGCTTGATCAATAACATGGCTGATCTCTATGAGCTCAAAAAGGAAGATGTACTGCCACTTGAACGGATGGCAGAAAAGAGTGCTGTAAACCTGATCAACGGCATACAGGAAAGTAAGCAACAACCGTTTGAGCGTGTTTTATTCGGGTTGGGAATTCGCTACGTGGGAGCCACAGTTGCAAAGACACTTGCCAAAGCAATGAAATCGATGGAAAATTTGAAAAAAGCATCGGTTGAAGAATTAGAATCTATTCCCGAAATTGGAACTGTCATTGCCAAAAGCGTTCACGATTATTTTGAAAATGAAGATCACGTTGAAATAGTAAATCGCCTGAAGGATCATGGTTTGAGCATGGAGCTGAGCGAAGAGGAACTCGCTTCATCATCTGATAAATTAGTTGGTAAAAAGTTTGTGATTTCAGGAGTATTTGAAAAACATTCGCGCAGCGAACTCAAAAAGATGATCGAGGACAATGGTGGTAAAAACACGGGCTCAATTTCCGGCAGTACTGATTACCTCATTGCAGGAGATAACATGGGACCGGCTAAACTCGAAAAAGCTGAGAAGCTCGGTGTCCCGATCATCAGTGAGACGGACTTTTTAGATATTTTAAAATGATACTTGGAAAACTGAGGAACAGACTTGGAAAATACATGCTCGGCACGCTTCCGGCTCTGACCGAGAAAAGAAGGAAAAACATCAATCTCGATGAGGTTCAAAGTTGTTTGTTGCTGGGGTTCATTGAGAGCCAGCAGGATTATGACGACTTAAAATGGTATTACAGCAAGTTAAAATCTGATTACGGTATTTTTGATGTGGATGCCGTTTTTTACATCGATATAAAGGAAAAAAAATTACCGCAATACCTGGAAAATGAATCGAAGATTGTGATTCTTAACAGGAATGATACAAACTTTTACGGCAAGCCGAATGATGAAAAAGTTGCAAATTTGAAGCAGGAATACGATTTGGTAATCATGCCTTCTCGTAACCCGGCCATACCGCTGCTTTTCGTCAATAAATCGATTAGTGCAAATACACGATCTGCTCGAAACGCATCGTGGTCAGAACCGTATTTCGACCTCTTGCTATCGATTCGTGAAGACGAAACCGCGCGTTACTTTGCCGAACAACTGGAGCGCTTTTTAAGAATGATAAACAAGAAAACAGCTTAGCATTATGGATAAATTCAATGGAGTAGGCGTAGCGATTGTCACGCCATTCAAGCAAGATACAAGCATCGATTACAAAGGATTTGAAAAACTGATTGAGCACCTTATCACGGGCGGAGTTGACTATCTCGTTGTTCAGGGAACGACAGGTGAAGCTGCTACACTCAACCGCGAGCAAAAGAATAACTCGCTCGATTTTGTGATCGAAACGGTGAATAACAGAGTTCCGGTTGTGTATGGACACGGAGGAAACAATACCGCTGCAGTCATCGAACAGCTTGAAGATATCGACTCACTGGCTAAAGTTGATGCTTTGTTATCAGCTAGTCCGGCTTATGTTAAGCCTAACCAGGAAGGAATTTACCGTCATTTTGAAGCTGTGGCTAAAGCAACTGACAAGCAGATTATTCTGTACAATGTTCCGGGGAGAACTGGTTCAAACATGGCTGCTTCAACAACTCTCAGTTTGGCACGTGAATTCAGCAACATTGTTGGAATAAAAGAAGCGAGCGGAGATCTTGCTCAAATGACACAACTCATCAAAAACAGGCCAGAGAACTTTAAAGTGATCTCAGGAGATGATGATTTAGTACTCCCTCAAATGGCTATTGGTGCCGATGGTGTGATTAGCGTTATCGCTAACGCGTTTCCAAAACGTTTTAAATCGTTGATCGAAGCCGGTAAATCAGGCGACCTGGAAACTGCGAGAAAGTATCACTACCAACTTTGCGATATTATTCCATTGCTTTTCAAAGAAGGCAGCCCGAGCGGAATAAAAGCTGTGCTCGAAATGCTGGGAATTTGTGAAAGCACTGTAAGACTTCCTGTTGCACCAATCAGCAAAGAATTACGCGATGAACTATATCGCACGATCGGGAATGCAGGAATCAGTCTTGATTAACTTTTTTCTTGTAGTGAACACGAGAGCATAAGTTCGTGGAACTGACACGTCATTTCATTCATTGTGGAACAGGGAGGCCTGTGTTTAAAAGATACTGATATTAATGTTATACCTGATTAAACCGATGTTTTTCTGTTGATTATCAACTTTTAAATAGTACGTTTTTCCCTTTATAAAAAGCCTGTATAACATTTTCTGTTTTTTTGAGAGACTACAAAAGTCAAATCCAACTTAAGTTGTTAACTTAATGTTAAAAATAAGTTTTTTTAACAAAAACCTCATGTGCGGCTATTTTAGGCTGTATAAGGGAAAGAGTGCTATTGTATAAAAATTCACATGCACCTTATTATCGTAAAGTGTTGATTTGTATTGTCGTTTTCGTAACTTTACAAAAGATTTAACCCCAAAACACACACCTTATGAAAAAGATTGGTCTTTTAATCATTGTACTTTTTTCAATTCTTGTAAATACTGTTAATGCTCAGGTAAATGATAGCATAACGGCTAATGTCAATAGTCAACTCCGCCACATGTTTGGCCAGTTGAATCCTCCTTATAATTCAACTCACTTATTTGATATGTCTGCCAGGATGACTCCAGACTGGCGATGGGATCATTACACAGATAGCACGATTCATCTCAATGAATGGTGGGGAATGTATGAGGAGTTATACTATATGGCTTATGATACTACTACTCACACTGAAACAGAAACACTATTCGAAGAACTCAATAAAGTGAAATATGATACGGTTCCCATTTTAGCAAT
>NZ_JAVLBN010000030.1:0-25924 GCF_031581065.1 Salibacter sp. | reverse complement strand
GATTACTGCCTGGTTAGCACCTCCGTGGAGTGGCCCCCAAAGAGCATTAATACCTGCAGAGATTGAAGCGTAAAGACTTGCGTGAGATGATCCAACGATACGTACTGTAGATGCTGAACAGTTTTGTTCGTGATCTGCGTGAAGGATTAACAACTTGTCCAATGCATCAGCAACAACAGGATCAACCTCAAAATCTTCAGCCGGTACAGCGAACATCATTTTGAGGAAGTTCTCAGTGTAATTAAGGCTGTTATCTGGATAGTTTACAGGATGACCTTGTTCGTTTTTATAAGCCCACGCTGCCATAGTTGGCAGTTTAGCTAAAATACGAACGATACTCATGTTTACCTTTTCCCATGATCTATTTGGATCGAGAGATTCAGGATAAAAAGCAGTCATTGAACAAACCAAAGATGATAAAACACCCATTGGATGCGAATTAGAAGGAAAACCTTCTAAAATTTTACGCATATCCTCGTGGATCATCGTGTGGTTTTGAATGCTACCTGTAAACTCATCATATTGAGTTTTTGTTGGAAGTTCACCGTGAATGAGCAGGTACGTAACTTCGAGGAAATTTGATTTTTCTGCTAAATCCTCAATCGAATATCCTCTGTAACGTAAAATCCCATTTTCACCATCTAAATATGTGATCTCACTCTTGGTAGAACCTGTGTTTTTGAAACCCGGATCAATAGTAATTGCACCACTTTGAGCGCGTAATTTACCAATGTCAATACCAGTTTCATTTTCAGTTCCTGTAACAAGAGGGAGCTGATAAGAATTTCCGTTTAATTTTAACTCTGCAAATTCACTCATTTTTGTAGAACGTTTTTATTTAAATATATGTTGATACAGCTTTCGCTGAAAGCTTTGCGAATTTAACAAATCAAATTGTCTTATAAAAGCTCAATTTGATTAACAAAACTTAAAGGACTTCCCTTGATAATAAGCGTTGCCTCCAAGATCCTGTTCTATTCTCAATAGCTGGTTATATTTCGCAATTCGGTCAGATCGCGAGGCCGAACCTGTTTTGATTTGACCTGTGTTCAATGCAACCGCCAGGTCAGCAATAGTAGTGTCTTCTGTTTCTCCGCTTCTGTGACTCATCACCGATGTGTAACCGTTTTTGTGAGCCATCTGTACAGCCTCAATTGTCTCTGTTAAAGTTCCTATTTGATTCACTTTAATCAAAATTGAATTCGCTGTATTTGTCTCAATACCTTTCACGAGGCGTTCTGTGTTTGTAACAAACAAGTCGTCACCTACTAACTGAACCTTGTTCCCAATTTTCTCAGTTAATGACTTCCAACCTTCCCAGTCATCTTCATCACATCCGTCTTCAATTGAGATAATTGGATATTTGTCTATCCAACTCTTCCAATAATTAACCATCTCACTGGAAGAAAGTTCATCACCGGTTGATTTTTTCAAGATATATTTCTTTTTGTCTTTATCGTAAAACTCTGCAGCAGCAGCATCCATAGCGATGTAAACATCATCTCCTGGTTTAAACCCTGCTTTTTCTATTGCTTTTATAACAGTTTCAATAGCTTGGTCATTCGACTTTAGGTTTGGGGCAAAACCTCCTTCATCACCTACATTAGTTGAATAGCCTCCATCTTTTAAAACCTGCTTGAGGTGGTGAAAAATTTCAGTTCCCCATCTAAGTCCTTCGCTAAATGACTTTGCTCCAAATGGCATTACCATGAATTCCTGGAAGTCAATTTTATTATCTGCATGAGCTCCACCGTTTAAAATATTCATCATTGGAACAGGAAGCTCACTCGTGTAAGCCCCTCCAACGTATTTGTAAAGCGGTAAACCGTGATCAATTGCTGCGGCCTTTGCTACTGCAAGCGAAACTCCCAGGATGGCATTAGCTCCAATATTTGCTTTGTTCTCTGTTCCATCAATTTCAATCATCATACGATCGATTCCTTCCTGGTCAGATACGTTAAAGCCCTGTAGCTCCTCATTTAATATACCGTTGATATTTTCAACAGCTTTTAAAACACCCTTTCCTAAGAAACGAGTCTTGTCGTTGTCTCTGAGTTCAACTGCTTCATGAACACCTGTAGATGCTCCAGATGGAACTGCAGCACTACCAACAGCTCCGGTATTGGTTATAGCATCAACTTCAACTGTTGGATTTCCTCTACTATCGAGAATTTGTCTTCCAATTAACCTTACTAATTGTCCCATAATAGATTTTATACTAGCGCTGCTTTGTGCTCACGCATTAAGTTTGTGAATTGATCAAATAAGTATTTTGAGTCGTTTGGTCCGGCTGATGCTTCAGGGTGAAACTGGACACAAAATGCAGGTTTATTTTTCCATTTCAATCCCTGGATTGTGTCATCATTCAGGTGAATGTGAGTCACTTCAATATCATCGTTTTTCTCAACAGATTCTTTTGTCACGACAAATCCGTGGTTTTGAGAAGTAATCTCACCCCTGCCTGTTTCCAGATTTTTTACAGGATGATTAATTCCTCTGTGACCGTTATACATTTTATCTGTAGAAAGATTCTCTGCAAGCGCCATTAACTGGTGTCCAAGGCAAATACCAAACACAGGTTTGTCCACGCTTAGGATTTCCTTCACTAAATCTATTGAGCTCTTCATAGCTGCCGGATCTCCGGGGCCATTAGAAAGCATAAAACCATCAGGATTCCATGCCTTAATTTCTTCGAGTGTAGAAGTCATTGGGAATACTTTTACTCGGCAACCTCTCTCCACAAGACTCCTGAAAATATTTTGTTTAAGCCCAAAGTCTAACATCGCCACTTTGAATTCTTCGTTTTCGGTCGTAACCTCATAAGCTTCTTTACAGGCAACTTTAGAAGAAAGCTCAAGACCTTGCATACTCGGAACCTCTTTCATCATTTCATTGAGCTTGTCAATATCCAACTCATCAGTTGAAATGATTGCGTTCATTGCTCCTTTATCACGAATGTGACGCACGAGAGCACGTGTATCCACATCGCAAATGCCGGCAATATTATTCTTTTCAAAATATTTGTGTACAGTTTCAATCCCGGCTGGTCTTGAGTAGATATCTGATATCTCTTTGCAAACCAGTCCAGAAATTTTGACTGAATCGGATTCAACTTCCTCTGGATGGATGCCGTAATTCCCGATGTGTGACGGAGTCATGACAAGGATCTGACCGAAATATGAAGGATCAGTGAAAATTTCCTGATACCCCGTCATTCCTGTATTAAAAGCAATTTCTCCAGAGCTTTTACCTTTAATTCCAAAACCTCTACCATAGAAAGTGGTTCCATCTTCTAGCAATAAAACTGCCTGATCTTTAAACTTAAACTGCATTGTAAAAATATTTATACAAAAAAAGGACAGAACTAAAAGCCCTATCCTTTTTAAATAACATTTATGTCATCAATGTATTATTCTGATGATTTATCATCTTTTTTATTGTCTTTAGCTTCAGACTTTGGAGCCTCTTTCTTAGGCTTTTCTTCTTTCTTATCGTCAGCTTTTTTAGACTCAGCCTTAGTCTCAGTAGCCTTTTCATCTTTTTGGTCAGATCCAGATTCAGCAGCTTTTTCAGTTGCTTTATTCTGAGTTGATTTCTTGCTACCACCGCCTCTACGGCTTCTTCTAGTTTTTGGTTTAGAAGATTTCTCTTCTTTACCGTAAACTTCATTGAAGTCAACTAATTCGATAAGGCACATCTCAGCAGCATCACCCTGGCGAAAGCCGGTCTTGATGATACGTGTGTAACCTCCTGGCCTGTCAGCAACTTTAGGTGCTACGGATCTGAAAAGTTCAGATACAGCATCCTTACTTTGGAGTTGTTTAAAAACAATTCTACGCGAGTGAGTAGAATCCGTTTTAGAGCGTGTAATCATTGGCTCAACATATCCTCTCAAAGCTTTAGCTTTTGCTACAGTTGTTACAATTCTTTTATGCTCGATTAAAGAACAAGCCATATTTGCAAGCATTGCCCTTCTGTGGCCTGCTTTTCTTCCTAAATGATTAAAAGACTTTTTGTGTCTCATTGATTCGAGGTTTTCGGAAGCCCTAAAAGCTTCTTCGTAATGCTATTAATCTTTATCTAATTTGTATTTGGATAGATCCATACCGAACTCCAACCCTTTTCTGTCAATCAATTCATCGAGTTCAGTAAGTGATTTCTTTCCAAAATTTCTAAACTTCAACAGGTCGTTGCGCTCGTATTGTACAAGATCTCCAAGTGTTTCTACTTCAGCTGCCTTGAGGCAATTGAGAGCTCTGACACTAAGGTCTAAATCAGTCAGCTTAGTTTTGAGCAACTGACGCATGTGAAGTGAAGTTTCATCAAACTCTTCTTCAGCTGATTTTTCTTCATCATCAAGTGTGATTTTCTCATCGGAGAATAACATGAAGTGATGGATAAGAATTTTAGCAGCTTCTTTGAGAGCATCTTTTGGATGGATACTACCATCAGTCTCTATATCGAATACGAGTTTTTCGTAATCGGTCTTTTGTTCAACACGATAGTTTTCAATCGCGTATTTTACATTTCTTATAGGAGTAAAGATAGAGTCAATGGCAATTTCTCCAATAGGAGGATTTTCATTTTTATTCTCTTCGGCTGGAACGTAACCACGGCCTTTACCAATTGTTACATCAACCTGAATCGACACGCTTTCGTCCATGTTACAAATAACATGATCAGGATTTAATACCTGGAAAGCTGAAGTGTACTTGCCGATATCGCCAGCAGTGAATTGTTTTTTACCATCAACTTTAACTGTTACAGTTTCAGTATTGGTATCTTCAATTTGTTGCTTAAAACGAACTTGTTTAAGATTGAGAACAAGTTCAGTAACATCTTCAATTACGCCTTTAATCGTAGAGTACTCGTGGTCAACGCCTTCAATTTTGATATTGGTTATAGCATAACCTTCAAGAGACGAGAGTAAAATACGTCTCAAGGCATTACCTACAGTAATTCCATAGCCCGGCTCTAGTGGTCTGAATTCAAACTCACCTCGGAAATCATCCGAGCTATTCATTATTACCTTATCGGGCTTTTGAAAATCTAATATTGCCATTGCAACTTAACTTTAAATTTATAAGCTATTATTTCGAGTACAACTCGACAATCAACTGTTCTTTAATATTCTCTGGAATATCCTCTCTTGTAGGTATACTCAAGAATTTACCTTTTAGAGATGATTTATCAAACTCTAACCATGGGTAACTTCTATTAGTACCGTGAACAGATTCAGTAATAGCTTCAAGTGATTTGGATCTTTCTCTTACAGCAATAACATCACCAGGTTTCATTTCGTAAGAAGGAATACTTACGATTTCGTCATTAACCGTGATGTGTCTGTGATTAACGAATTGACGAGCAGCTCTTCGAGTTGGTGCAATTCCTAATCTGAAAACTGTGTTATCTAAACGACCTTCACAAAGCTGTAAAAGGTTTTCACCAGTAATACCTTTAATGCTTGATGCTTTTTCAAACATCTTGCGGAATTGACGCTCAAGAATTCCGTAGGTGTACTTAGCTTTTTGCTTTTCAGCAAGCTGAATAGCATATTCAGATTGCTTTCCCCTTCTTCTTGAGTTTCCGTGTTGCCCCGGACCGTAGTTTTTTCTTTCTAAAACTTTGTCAGGTCCAAAGATTGGATCTTTAAAGCGTCTTGCTACTTTCGATTTTGGTCCTCTATATCTAGCCATGATCTAAATTTCTTTTAAATTATACTCTTCTGCGCTTTGGTGGGCGACATCCATTATGAGGTAAAGGAGTAATGTCAATGATCTCACTTACTTCAATACCACTATTGTGAAGGGTACGAATTGCTGACTCACGGCCTGAGCCTGGACCTTTCACATAAACTTTAACTTTTCTCAAACCTGCTTCGTAAGCAATCTTAGCGCAGTCCTGAACGGCTACCTGTGCTGCATAAGGTGTGTTCTTTTTAGAACCTCTAAAACCTTGTTTCCCTGCAGATGACCAGGAAATTACCTGACCAGAAGCATTCGTCAATGAAATAATGATATTATTAAATGACGAATGAATATGAGCTTGACCTATTGGATCAACTTTTACTTTTCTCTTTCTTGCTGCTGATTTTGCCATATCCAACTAAATCAAATTACTATTTGGTTGCTTTTTTCTTGTTAGCAACTGTTTTACGCTTACCTTTTCTTGTTCTTGAGTTATTCTTCGTACGCTGTCCACGTAGTGGAAGACTTGCACGATGGCGAACTCCTCTGTAGCATCCGATATCCATCAAGCGTTTGATGTTCATAGAAACCTCAGAGCGAAGAGCTCCTTCTACTTTCAGCTCATCATTGATGAAAGATCTAATCTTAGCTAACTGGTCATCATTCCAGTCTTCTACCTTGATACTTTCATCAACACCTGATTCTTTCAATATTCTTTTTGAAGTAGAAAGACCGATTCCGTAGATGTAAGTCAATCCAATTACACCCCTTTTTTGTTTGGGTAAGTCAACTCCTGCAATTCTTGCCATAGTAAATTATCCTTGACGTTGTTTAAACTTAGGGTTCTTTTTGTTGATCACGTAAAGTCTACCCTTTCTGCGTACAATTTTACAATCAGAACTTCTCTTTTTAAGTGATGCTCTTACTTTCATATTCTGGTTTATTTATAGCGGTAAACAATTCTTCCTTTTGAAAGATCATAAGGAGACATTTCTACTTTGACCTTGTCACCTGGTAAAATTTTAATGTAATGCATTCTCATTTTTCCAGAAATGTGTGCGGTAATCACGTGCTCATTTTCCAACTCTACACGAAACATCGCATTAGACAAAGCTTCAATTATTGTCCCATCTTGTTCTATAGAAGATTGTTTTGCCATATATTCTAATTAAATTTTTATCCTGCCATTCCAAAAGCTGAAGCTCTTCCCTTCAACTTTCCTGATTTCATTAATCCATCGTAATGTCTCATCAACAAATAACTCTCTATTTGTTGTAATGTATCGAGAACAACTCCAACCATAATTAATAGTGAAGTTCCTCCGAAAAAGAGTGCAAAGTTATTAGAAACTCCGGCATTAATTGCAAATGCTGGTAAAATTGCTATAAAAGCGAGGAATACTGCACCCGGGAGGGTTATTCTTGAAAGCACATTATCGAGGAAATTACTCGTATCCTGACCTGGACGAACTCCTGGAATGAATCCATTATTCTTTTTGAGGTCGTCTGCCATTTGCTGTGGATTGATTGTGATTGCTGTATAGAAATAAGTGAATAAAATAATCATTACAGCAAAAATCAGGTTATACCAAAATCCACTAATATCGTTGAAAAGTGATGCCCATCCGGTTAAATCCTCACTTTGTGAAAAGTTCACCAGTGTAATCGGTATCATCATCAGAGCCTGAGCAAAGATAATTGGCATAACACCTGATGCATTCACTTTTAATGGAATGTACTGGCGAGCTCCCTGAGCTTGTTGTTGTCCACCCGCAACTTTTCGAGCAAAGTTCACAGGAACTCTTCTCACACCCTGTACAAGGAGGACAGTCAGTAATATCACAACTAAAAGAATTAAAACCTCTATCAAAATGATCACGAGACCTCCGCCACCATCGCCCATTTGTTTGTCAAATTCAAACAAGAAAGCGGTTGGTAAACCGGCTATAATTCCGATCATGATGATTAAAGATATTCCATTTCCAATTCCGCGGTCAGTTATTTTCTCTCCGAGCCACATTACAAACAATGTTCCGGCTGTGAGAATAACAATTGACGGTAAAGTAAAGGACATAAAGCCCGGATTGACAATTGCTGCATCCGGAACTTGTGTAGCTAAATAACCGGGCGCCTGACCTGCTGTAATAGCAATGGTCAAAAACCTGGTGTATTGGGTAATCTTTCTACGACCGCTCTCACCTTCTTTTTGCATCTTTTGAACTGCTGGCACGGCAATACCGAGAAGCTGCATAATAATCGATGCAGAAATGTAAGGCATGATACCTAAGGCAAATACAGATGCTCTGGAAAAGGCACCTCCTGCAAATATGTTCAACAATGCTGCAAGACCTGTAGCTCCTTCAGATGCTTCCTCCAGTACGATAGGATCGACTCCTGGAAGAACAACAAAAGATCCAAGTCTGTAAACAAGAATGAGGCCCAGGGTCAAAAGAATTCGATCTCTGAGCTCTTCAATCTTAAATATATTTGCTATGGTATCAAAAAGGCGTTTCATCTACTAAACGTTTTTTGCTTCGCCACCTTTATCTTCAATGGCTTTACGTGCGGTGTTAGAAAATTTATGTGCTTGAACGGAAACTTTAGACTTAAGTTCACCACGTCCTAAAACTTTGATTTTATCGTGACGATCAGCCATTCCATTAGCAATAAAGTCCTCAACTTTAATTTCATCCAATTTCTTAGCTTCAGCTAATTGAGAAATTGAATCGAGGTTTATAGGTTTATATGCAACACGGTTAATGTTGTGGAAACCAAATTTAGGAAGTCTGCGTTGAAGTGGCATTTGGCCTCCTTCAAATCCTAATTTGCGGCTGTAACCAGATCTAGATTTCGCTCCTTTATGTCCTCTGGTAGCTGTATCACCATTACCAGAACCTTCACCACGTGCAATACGCTTGCTTTTACGAACAGATCCTTTAGCCGGTTTTAAATTATGTAATTCCATCAGTTATCTTATTGTGCGATTAAACTTTCTCAACTTCGATAAGGTGATTCACCTTTCTAATCATTCCCTCAATTTGAGGATTTGCTTCGTGCTCAACACTGTGGTTGATCTTTTTCAAACCAAGGGCCTGTAACGTTCTTTTTTGACGTTGTGGTCTCTTGATTGAAGAGCGCTTTTGAGTTATTTTAATTTTTGCCATGAGGATATCTTTATCCGTTAAATACTTTGTCAATACTAATGCCTCTAGTTTGTGCGATTGTAGAAGCATCTCTGAGTTGTGCTAGTGCATCAATTGTTGCTTTTACAACGTTTGCAGGGTTAGATGAACCTTTAGACTTTGCGAGTACATCTGTAACTCCTACACTCTCAAGTACTGCACGCATAGCACCACCTGCAATTACTCCGGTACCGTGTGATGCTGGTTGAATGTAAACGCTTGCACCGCTGTACTTACCTAGCTGAGCATGTGGTATTGATCCGTTGATAACAGGTACTTTAATAAGGTTTTTCTTAGCATCGTCAATACCTTTGGAGATAGCAGTCGTAACTTCTTTTGCTTTTCCCAATCCGTGTCCAACAACACCGTTCTCATCACCTACTACAACAACTGCTGAAAAGCCAAAGGTTCTACCACCTTTTGTTACTTTCGTTACTCTGCGAATGTTTACGAGCTTGTCCTTGAGCTCGATATCGCTGGATTTAACTTTCTTTATGTTTGTTTTAGCCATAATATCTTAAAATTTTAAACCAGCTTCTCTGGCTGCATCTGCGAATGCTTTAACTCTACCGTGATAGAGGTAACCATTACGGTCAAATACAACTTTATTAATACCTGCTTCAACAGCTTTTTCAGCGGCTAGTTTACCAATCACTTTAGCCTGTTCTTTTTTAGGAATTCCGTGTGCTTCTTTAACATTCAAAGATGTAACTGAAAGTATAGTCTTATCAGTTTTATCATCGATGATTTGAGCATAAAACTCTTTATTACTTCTGTACACAGAAAGCCTTGGTCTTTCCGCATCACCTGATAGTGACTTACGGATTCTTCTCTTTATCTTATTTCTTCTTTCTAACTTCGAGATAGCCATAGGTCAATTTTATTTAGCAGCTGCTTTACCAGCTTTTCTGCGAATATGTTCTCCAACAAAACGAATACCTTTTCCTTTGTAAGGCTCAGGTGATCTGAGTGATCTCAATTTAGCAGCACACATTCCAATTAACTGCTTATCATAAGACTCCAAAGTTACAAGTGGATTTTTACCACGCTCAGAAACTGCGGTTACTTTTACTTCTTTAGGGAGCTGAAACACGATGTTGTGTGAAAACCCTAATGATAGCTCGAGGTTTTGACCCTGTGCAGTTGCGCGGTAACCTACACCTACAAGTTCCATTTCTTTCTTGTAACCTTCAGTTACACCTACTACAGCATTTTGAAGCAATGCTCGATACAAACCATGTTTTGATTTGTGATCTTTGTCTTCGCTTTTACGCTCAAGAACAATCTCATTGTCTTCAACTTTAATCGAAACTGCTGAAGTATCGTACTTTTCAGTGAGCTCACCTTTTGAGCCTTTAACTGTTACGATATTGTTGTCGACTTTTACATCGACACCATCTGGTAATTTTATAGGTGATAATCCTATTCTTGACATAATAATATCTTTAGTAAACGTAGCAAATTACTTCACCACCAACATTATGTAACTTCGCTTCTTTTTCAGTCATCAACCCTTTGGAAGTTGACATGATAGCTATTCCTAAGCCGTTGAGTACTCTTGGTAAATCATCTTTACCGGTATATTTTCTCAAACCTGGCTTACTGACTTTCTTGAGGCTGCGGAATGCACACTCTTTTGTTTTACCATCGTATTTCAAAGCGATTTTGATGGTTCCCTGAGGCCCATTGTCGTCTTCAAACTTGTAGTTAAGGATGTATCCTTTGTCAAACAAAATCTTTGTCATTTCCTTCTTCATATTTGAAGATGGAATTTCTACAAGTTTATGTTTAGCCTGTGCCGCGTTACGTACACGCGTTAAGTAATCTGCTATTGGATCAGTATTCATTCTATTCGCTATTTTTTACCAACTTGCTTTGGTTACTCCTGGTATTAAACCTTTGACTGCCATTTCTCTAAAGGTTACACGCGACAAACCAAACTGGCGCATGTATCCTCTTGGGCGACCTGTGATCTTGCATCTATTGTGTGCTCTGACCGGTGAAGAATTCTTTGGTAGCTTTTGTAGCTCTTCCCATTTTCCTTCTTCCTTAAGTCGCGCTCTTTTTTCAGCGTATTTTTCAATCATCTTTGCACGTTTTCTCTCTCGTGCTTTCATCGATTCTTTTGCCATAATCGAATTCTATTTTTTAAATGGTAATCCAAGAGCTTCTAATAATGCAAAGCCCTCTTCGTCCGTTTTAGCTGATGTCACAAAAGTGATATCCAGCCCATTTATATGTGATACTTTATCAATGTCAATCTCAGGGAATATGATTTGTTCTTTTACTCCCAGAGTGTAGTTTCCTCTACCGTCAAGTTTCTTATTAACTCCTCTGAAGTCACGAGTTCTGGGAAGCGAAACTGCGATTAATCTATCGACAAATTCATACATCATGTCACCTCTCAATGTAACACGAGCTCCAATTGGCATACCTTTTCTCAACTTAAAGTTTGAGATATCCTTCTTAGAATACGTAGGTACTGCTTTTTGACCTGCAATATCAGTAAGTTCTTCTACTGCTTTTTCGATTAATTTCTTATCAGCAGTTGCTTTACCTATACCCTGACTCAATATTACTTTTTTCAGTCTTGGTATTTCCATTACTGAACTGTAGCTAAAGCGTTCCTTAAGCTTAGGAGAAACTTCCTCAAGGTAGCTCTTTTTTAATCTTGGTTGGTAACTCATGACTTAATTTCCTCCTGACTTTTCTTAGAATATCTCACTAATTTTCCTTCAGAGTTTTTTCTTCTTCCAATCCTTGAAGCATCTCCTTTAGAGTCTACTACCATTAGATTAGAGATATGAATTCCAGCTTCAGTTTCAACAATTCCTCCCTGAGGATTAGTTGCTGAAGGTTTTTGGTGCTTTTTAATCATGTTAACACCATCAACTGTAGCTCTGTCATTTTTTCTAAAAATCTCTTTTACTGTTCCTGTTTTGCCTTTTTCATTACCGGCAATAACTTTTACAGTGTCGCCTACCGTGATATGTAGTTTTTTTCTCATGATCTAAATTTTAAAGCACCTCTGGAGCTAGTGAAACAATTTTCATAAACTGTCTTTCACGAAGTTCACGTGCTACTGGACCAAATATCCTGGTACCTTTCATTTCTCCAGTAGGATTGAGAAGAACAACGGCATTGTCATCAAATCTGATGTAAGAACCATCTTGCCTTCTAACTTCTTTCTTTGTACGTACAACAACAGCTGGAGAAACGGCACCTTTTTTAACGTTTCCATTTGGCATAGCATCTTTAACAGATACTATGATCTTGTCTCCTATAGAAGCGTATCTTCTCTTTGTTCCGCCTAATACGCGAACACAAAGAACTTCTTTCGCTCCGCTGTTATCTGCAACTTTTAATCTACTTTCTTGCTGTATCATGGTTGCCCAGTATCAAATATTATTTTGCTTTTTCCAAAATCTCAACCAAACGCCAGTTCTTGCGCTTACTCAACGGTCTTGTTTCCATGATACGTACTGTATCACCAATACCGCAGTCATTTTTTTCATCATGCGCAACGAACTTGGAAGTCTTTTTCACAAACTTTCCATACATTGGGTGCTTCACTTTACGCTCTACTGCGATCACAATGGATTTATCCATTTTATCGCTGGTTACAACACCAATTCTTTCTTTTCTTAAATTTCTTTCCATGGCGATTCAGTTATCCGTTGAGTTCGCGTTTAGTCAATTCTGTATTCAATCGCGCAATTGTTTTTCTCTTTGCGCGTATTTCCATCGGATTTTCAAGTTGAGATACGGAGTGGTTCATCTTTAACTGCTCTAGAGCAGCGCCTTCGTTCTCGAGCTTTTCGATGATCTCGTCCTTTGTCAATTGAACTATTTCTGATTGCTTCATTATTTTAAAGATTAACCAACGTAGTCTCTACGTACAACAAATTTAGTTTTAACAGGTAACTTTTGTGCAGCCAGGCGAAGTGCTTCCTGAGCAATTTCTTGCTTTACTCCATCTAGTTCAAATAAAATCCTTCCTGGCTTAACTTTAGCTACCCAGTGATCTAATGCACCTTTACCTTTCCCCATCCTTACTTCTGCTGGTTTGCTAGTGATAGGCGTATCTGGGAAAATGCGGATCCAAACCTGACCCTCCCTTTTCATGTAACGCGTCATAGCAATCCTCGCAGCTTCAATTTGTCTCGAAGTTATACGAGCTGGTTCAAGTGTCTTAATTCCAAAAGATCCGAATGAGATTTCTGCACCTCTGGTAGCATTACCTTTAATTCGACCCTTTTGTACTTTTCTGTGCTTTACTTTTTTTGGTTGTAACATCTCAGCCTATTTGTTGTACGTTACTTGCGTTTTCTAAATTTCCCTTTACCTCCGCGTTGGTTACTTACACCAACATTTGGAGATAGATCTCTTTTACCGTAAATCTCTCCACGGCAAATCCATACCTTGACACCTATACGGCCATATGTGGTATGAGCTTCTGATAGAGCATAATCGATATCGGCTCTGAATGTATGCAATGGCGTACGACCATCTTTGTACATTTCTGTACGAGCCATATCTGCTCCGTTTAATCGACCAGAGATACTAACTTTAATGCCTTCTGCACCCATTCTCATCGTACTGGCAATTGCCATTTTAGTTGCACGTCTAAATGAAATACGTCCTTCAATTTGACGCGAAATGCTATCTGCAACAAGACGAGCATCTAATTCTGGTCTCTTAATTTCGTGTATGTTGATTTGAACATCTTTCCCAGTTAGCTTTTTAAGCTCTTCTTTCAACTTATCAACTTCCTGACCACCTTTCCCGATTATAATACCAGGACGTGCGGTGTGAATAGTGACAGTTATAAGTTTAAGGGTACGTTCTATTATAATCTTGGCAACACTGGCTTTTCTGAGGCGAGCATTGAGATATCTGCGAATGTCGTGGTCTTCAGCGAGCTTGTCACCATAGTCATTACCACCATACCAGTTAGAGTCCCAACCTTTAATGATTCCTAATCGATTACCTATTGGATTCGTCTTTTGTCCCATTCTAATTCTCTTTGCTTTTAGTGTCCAGGATTAAAGTCACGTGATTTGAACGTTTGCGTATTCTATGAGCTCTTCCCTGAGGTGCTGGTTGAATACGTTTTAACATTCTGGCACTATCAACTTTTATTTCTTTAACATAAAGATCAGCATCTTCCCAACTGCTCTCAGTCTTTTGCTCATAGTTAGCAAGTGCACTTCTCAATAGCTTTTCAATACGGCCTGAAGCATCTTGCTTACTAAACTGAAGTATAGCTGCTGCTTCGTTTACATCTTTTCCTCTAACTAAATCTGCAACAAGACGCATTTTACGAGGAGATGTTGGACAATTGTTAAGTTTCGCGAGGTAAAGGTCTTTTCTTTCCTCTCTTATTTTTTCTGCTCTTAATCTTTTTCTAGCTCCCATAGCAATTACCTTTTACCTTTATCTTTACGGTTACCTGCGTGGCCACGGAAGTTTCGAGTAGGAGCAAATTCACCTAATTTATGACCAACCATGTTTTCCGTAACAAATACAGGGATAAATTTATTGCCGTTGTATACCGCGATCGTTAAACCAACAAAGTCTGGTGTAATCATCGAGGCTCTTGCCCAGGTTTTAATCGTAGATTTTTTACCTGACTCCTGAGCTTCTTCTACTCTTTGCATTAACTTGTAATGTACAAAGGGCGGCTTTTTAAGTGACCTACTCATTATCTCTTATTTTTTCTGCGTTCAACGATATACTTGTTAGTCGCCTTTTTAGGTTTACGAGTCTTGTAACCCTTAGCTGGAACACCGTTTCTAGAACGTGGGTGACCACCTGAGGCGCGACCTTCACCACCACCCATTGGGTGATCGATTGGGTTCATAGCAACACCTCTTGTACGAGGTCTTCTACCTAACCATCTAGAGCGACCAGCTTTACCGCCTACTTCAAGAGCGTGGTCAGAATTACTTACTGACCCGATAGTCGCTTTACAAGTCTTTAAAACTAATCTGGTTTCTCCGCTGGGAAGTTTTATAACACCATACTTGCCGTCTTTTGCTACTAACTGTGCATAAGAACCGGCACTTCTGGCTAACTTCCCACCCTGACCAGGGCGAAGCTCTATATTGTGAATAATTGTACCTAATGGGAGATCACCAATGAACATGGCATTTCCAACTTCAGGCGTAGCTTCTTTACCGGCAATGATAGATTGACCTACTTTAAGGCCGGCCGGAGCTATAATGTACCTTTTTTCAGATCCGTATTTCACAAGTGCAATACGTGCTGATCTGTTTGGATCGTACTGTATTGATTCAACAGTACCTTTAACACCGTCATTATCCCTTCTAAAGTCGATAATACGGTAACGTCTTTTGTGACCGCCCCCTCTGTAACGAACAGTCATCCTACCCTGGTTGTTACGTCCACCTGATTTTTTAATCGGTGCTAACAAACTTCTTTCAGGTTTATCAGCTGTGATCGTATCAAACGAACTCACAACTCGATAACGCTGACTGGGCGTAGTCGGTTTTAACTTTCTTATTGCCATGACATCTTCTTCGTCTAATGGTTTCTTTAAATACTCTTAAATGTTGCTGTAAAAGTCGATCACATCACCATCTTTAATAGTGACAACCGCCTTTTTATAAGTTCCGGTGTTTCCATCAATGATTCCAGTCTTGGTATAGCGTGTTTTGCTTTTACCCGGATGAACCATCGTATTAACAGTTTCAACTGTTACACCGTAAGCATCTTCTACAGCATCTTTAATCTCAATCTTGTTTGCCTCACGTTGAACCTTAAAAGCGTACTTATTTCTAAGCTCACTTTCGTTGGTCATTTTTTCCGTGATTATCGGCTTAAGCAATATACTCATCGCTGTGTTGCTTAACTTAGTGTGTTTTCAATAATTTCAATAGAACTTTTCGTAAGTATAAGCGCTTTTGCTTCCATTATATCATAGGTATTTAGCTGCGAAGCACTTATTACTTTAACCCCCTTCAAATTTCGGGCCGACAAATATACATTTTTATTTGCATCTCCAAGTACGATTAGGGACTTTTTATCGGCAGCTCCCATATTGTTCAGTACTGACACAAAATCTTTTGTCTTTGGCGACTCAAAAGAAAGATCTTCGATAACCATTATGCTATCTGATTTTGCCTTGGCACTCAATGCACTTTTACGTGCTACGCGTTTCACTTTCTTGTTGAGCTTAAAGCTGTAATCTCTAGGAGCTGGACCAAATACGCGTCCACCGCCTCTAAAGATAGGAGACTTGATACTACCAGCACGGGCTGTACCTGTACCCTTTTGTCTTTTGATCTTCTTCGTACTACCCGCAATATCTGCGCGCTCTTTTGCTTTGTGAGTACCTTGTCTCTGTTGAGCACGATACTGCTTAACATCGAGATAAACAGCATGCTCATTGAAGTCAACCCCAAAAATAGAGTCGCTCAACTTAGCCTTTGAGCTAGTACTTTTTCCAGTTTTATCGTGTACTTTTAGTTCCATTACTTCTCTACAATTACGTATGAACCATTTGGCCCGGGAACTGAACCAGTTATTAATACCATATTCTTCTCGGTCAGAACCTTAACTATCTTAAGGTTTTGAGTCTTAACGCGAGAACCACCTGTTCTTCCGGCCATTTTAACACCTTTGAAAACACGGCTTGGATCAGAAGCTGCACCGATAGATCCTGGAGCTCTTTCCTGGTCACCCTGACCGTGTGTTCTGTCTCCAACACCAGCAAATCCGTGACGCTTCATTACACCCTGAAAACCTTTTCCCTTTGATGTTCCAACGATGTCGATGAATTCACCTTCTTCGAAAATGTCAACTTTTACTTCGTCACCAACTTTGTAATCTCCATCAAAGTCACGGAATTCAATGACCTTTCTTTTTGGTGCAGTCTTCGCTTTCTTAAAATGACCCAGCATAGCACTAGATACATTCTTTTCACTCTGATCACCGTAAGCGAGCTGCAAGGCTTTGTATCCGTCAGTGTCTTCAGTCTTAACCTGAGTTACAGCACATGGACCAGCTTCGACAATAGTCACGGGAATATTTTTCCCGTTTTCATCGAAGATACTAGTCATTCCTATTTTTTTACCAATAATTCCTGACATCACAATCGAATTATTATACTTTAATTTCTACTTCAACTCCACTTGGCAGTTCCAATTTCATGAGTGCATCAACTGTTTTAGATGATGAACTGTAAATGTCCATCAATCTTTTGTAGGCACTCAACTGGAATTGTTCTCTCGACTTTTTATTCACGTGAGGAGAACGTAATACCGTGTAGATTTTTTTTCTGGTTGGTAAAGGGATCGGACCATTAACTACTGCTCCGGTTGACTTTACCGTTTTTACAATCTTCTCAGCTGACTTGTCAACCAAGTTGTGATCGTATGATTTTAATTTTATTCTAATTTTCTGAGCCATGCTTAAACCAAATTATGCTGTAACGTTTCCTTTAGATTTTGCAATAATTTCCTCTTGAATTCCTGAAGGAACTTCAGAGTAATGATCAAACTGCATTGTTGATGTAGCTCGTCCTGAAGATATGGTTCTGAGCGAAGTCACATAGCCAAACATCTCAGAAAGAGGAACCATTGCTGTAACAACCTGTGCTCCACCTCTTGAATCCATTCCTTCAACCTGTCCTCGTCTTTTATTAAGGTCTCCTACTATATCACCCATACTTTCTTCTGGTGTAATAACTTCAACCTTCATAACAGGCTCGAGAATTACCGGCTTAGCTTTTGGTAAAGCTGTACGGTAAGCAAGCTTAGCTGCCATTTCGAATGACAACTGGTCTGAATCCACAGGGTGGAATGAACCATCTTTAAGAGTAACCTTCATCCTGTCCATTGGGTATCCTGCAAGAACACCATTTTCCATAGCGTCTTTGAAACCTTTTTCAACAGATGGGATAAATTCTCTTGGGATGTTACCACCTTTAATTGTATTCACAAATTCTAATCCCTGCTCATCGTCATCTCGTGGTTCAATCGTAATGTCGATATCAGCAAATTTACCACGACCACCTGTTTGCTTCTTGTAAACCTCGCGGTGATCGATAGCTCCTTTGATTGTTTCCTTGTAAGAAACCTGTGGAGCTCCTTCGCTAACCTCAACCTTAAACTCACGTTTCAAACGATCAACAAGTACTTCAAGGTGAAGCTCACCCATACCTTCAATTACAGTTTGACCTGAATCTTCATCAGTTTTTACTGTAAATGTTGGATCCTCTTCAGCGAGTTTTGAAAGGGCAACACCTAACTTATCAACGTCTTTTGAAGACTTTGGCTCAATAGCCAACCCGATAACCGGATCAGGAAATTCCATGGATTCGAGCACGATAGGATGCTTAGCATCACATAGGGTGTCTCCTGTTCTAATATCTTTAAATCCAACAGCTGCTCCAATATCACCACAATGTAACTCTTCAATTGAGTTTTGCTTATTAGAGTGCATTTGGAACAGTCTTGAGATACGTTCTTTTTTACCGGTTCTCATGTTTGTAACATAAGATCCTGCCTGAATAGAGCCAGAGTAACAACGCATGAAGCAAAGACGACCAACAAAAGGATCAGTAGCGATTTTAAATGCTAATGATGCCATTGGCTCATCTTTTGAAGGCTCACGTGATTCCCGTTCTTCTGAATCTGGATTGATCCCTTCAATCGCACCAACATCAAGTGGTGAAGGAAGGAATTCGATAACTGCATTGAGAAGTGCCTGAACACCTTTGTTTTTAAATGCAGAACCACACATCATCGGAATGATCTTCATTTCGACAGTTGCCTGACGAATCGCTTCAATCATTTCTTCCTCTGAGATAGAGTTCTCATCTTCAAAGAATTTCTCTAGAAGCTCTTCATTAGTTTCAGCAACAGCTTCTACAAGCTTACCTCTCCATTCGTGAGCAGTCTCTTTAAGATCTTCTGGAATTTCAGATTCAGTGTAAGTCATACCCTGATCTTCTTCATTCCATAAAATCGCTTTATTGCTGATAAGATCAACTACTCCTTTAAATGTATCTTCAGCTCCTATAGGAACTTGCAAAGGCATAGGGTTTCCGCTCAATCTTTCACGAACCTGTTCAACAACTTTGAAAAAATCAGCGCCCTGGCGATCCATTTTATTTACAAAACCCAAACGTGGAACTTCGTACTTGTCCATCTGTCTCCATACAGTCTCAGATTGTGGTTCAACACCACCAACAGCACAGTATAGAGCAACAGCACCATCGAGTACACGCATTGAACGCTCTACCTCAACAGTAAAGTCAACGTGACCTGGTGTATCAATTATATTAACACGGTATTCCTCCGTATTAGGAAGCAGCTCACCCTGTTTAGTTGGGTACTTCCAAAATGTTGTTGTTGCAGCAGAAGTAATTGTAATACCTCTTTCCTGCTCCTGCTCCATCCAGTCCATGGTAGCAGCACCATCGTGAACTTCACCAATTTTGTGGCTCAACCCGGTGTAGTATAAAACGCGCTCAGTTGTTGTGGTTTTACCCGCATCAATGTGAGCTGAAATTCCAATGTTTCTCGTAAATCTGAGGTCTCTCTTTTTTGCCATAACAGTAAGCCTTCGCTTGGGTTCTTAAAATCTAAAGTGAGAAAAAGCTTTATTCGCTTCAGCCATACGGTGAGTATCTTCTTTCTTCTTGAATGCACCGCCTTCGCCTTTTGAGGCTGCCAACAACTCTTCTGCGAGTTTTTGCCCCATTGACTTGCCGCTTCTTGCGCGTGAAAACTTCACTATCCATTTCATAGCGAGTGAAATTTTTCGACTGGTACGAACTTCCTGAGGAATTTGGAATGTTGCGCCACCCACTCTTCTACTGCGTACTTCAACTTGTGGAGTAACATTTTCAACAGCCTTTTTAAAGGTTGCTAACGCTCCCTCTTCAGACTTTTCTTCCATCACGTCCATAGCCTCGTAAAATACCCGGTAAGCTAAACTCTTCTTACCTTGCAACATTAAGTTGTTTACGAATTTAGCTACTAACGTATCCTGATAACGTGGATCAGGATCTACCTCTCTTAATTTCGCTTTTGCTTTTCTCATGTTATCTTAGAATAAGTTCAATTCTTACTTCTTCGGCCTTTTTGTACCGTACTTTGATCTTCTCTGTGTTCTTCCTTCAACACCTGCAGTATCGAGTGCTCCGCGAACAATGTGATAACGCACACCTGGCAAATCCTTCACACGACCACCACGTACAAGCACAATAGAGTGCTCCTGGAGGTTGTGACCTTCACCCGGAATGTAAGCGTTCACCTCATTACCATTCGTCAATCGAACACGCGCAACTTTACGCATTGCTGAATTCGGTTTCTTAGGTGTTGTCGTGTAAACACGTGTACAAACACCTCTTCTCTGTGGACAAGAAGCAAGTGCAGCAGATTTACTTTGCTGTACTCTTCTGTTACGTCCTTTTCTAATTAATTGCTGAATTGTTGGCATATTCAGTTATAATACAGTTAATTCTATCAAATAATATAATTCCCACCGATTTTAAGCGGGGTGCAAATGTACATGATTATAATTTAAAAACAATAACCAGTTCAAAAAAAATGAGATAAGTGTAAATTTATCAATTATTTAGGCTACTGCCCTCACTTTCGAGGGCTTTTTCGCCATATTTGTCACCTATTTTCAATACTCTTCTCTACAGTCAGAACCGAATTATACTTTTGCAGCGTGAATTATCTAGAAGAACTAAACAAAGAACAACGAAAAGCAGTTGAACAAACTGAAGGCCCAGTTATGGTTTTAGCAGGAGCCGGATCAGGTAAAACAAGAGTTCTAACTTACCGCATTGCACACCTTATTAACAAAGGAGTGCCTCCATTCAATATTCTATCACTCACATTTACCAATAAAGCGGCCCGTGAAATGAAAGAGCGTATTGGAAAAATAGTGGGCGAAAGTACAGCTAAATCGATTTGGATGGGAACTTTTCACTCTGTTTTTGCCAGAATCCTGCGATCTGAAGCTGAAAAGATTGGCTACCCTTCAAATTTCACCATCTATGACTCTGATGACTCAAAGAGACTGGTCAAGCAAATCATTAAGGATCTAAACCTGGATGATAAGGTTTACAAACCCAACCTCGTTAAAAATCGTATCTCATCGGCAAAAAACAACCTGTTGAGTCCGCAGGCTTATAAGGACAATCCAACTCTTGCAAAAGAAGACGCCCAGTCAAAAAAACCAGAAATCTGCAGGATTTATGAAATTTACGATAAGCGACTTTTCAAAGCTGGTGCAATGGACTTTGACGACCTCCTATTTAAAACAAATATCTTACTCCGCGATTTCCCTGAGGTGTTGTTTAAGTACCAGGAAAAGTTCAGATATATTCTCGTAGACGAGTATCAGGATACCAACTTCTCACAATACATTATTGTAAAAGCACTCGCTTCTCGTTTCGAAAATATTTGTGTTGTGGGAGACGATGCGCAAAGTATCTACTCTTTCCGCGGAGCCAACATTCAAAACATCCTCAACTTTAAAAAGGATTACCCCGATACCGAGACTTTCAAACTCGAACAGAACTACCGCTCAACCCAAAATATTGTAGAAGCTGCCAATAGTCTTATCGACAAAAACCAGGAGCAGTTCAAAAAGAATGTGTGGACAAGCAACGATTCAGGTACGAAGATCAAGCTAACCCAGGCTCTGAGCGATAATGAAGAAGGGCTAAACGTAGCTCATGAAATTTATGCTCTGCACTCAACACACAATACTCAATACAGCGATTTTGCTATTCTCTACAGGACAAATGCTCAATCAAGGGCTATGGAGGATGCCATGCGCAAACTCAATATCCCGTACAAGATTTATGGTGGACTCAGCTTTTACCAGCGAAAGGAAATCAAAGATCTTCTCGCGTATTTTAGGCTGGTAATAAATCCACAAGATGAAGATGCCTTAAAAAGAGTGATCAACTACCCAAAAAGAGGAATAGGGAAAACGACAATCGACCGACTCACTCTCTACGGAAATGAAAATGATGTGGGGCTATGGGAGCTCATCAATACACTCCCCGCTCACAGTGTTAACATACCCGGATCGGCTCGAAACAAAATCGCGCAATTCGCTGAGCTCATTAAATCGTTCCAGAATGTGGCCGAGAAAAAAAATGCTTACGATACCGGAACTATAATCGCAAAAAGCACCGGCATTTTAAAAGAACACCACAACGATAAAAGTGCTGAAGGCGTAGCTCGCTACGAAAACATTCAGGAACTTCTCAACTCGATGAAGGAATTCGTTGAAGATGACGAAGCTGAAAACGAAAAAGATCTGCCGTCATTTGTTCAGGACATTCCGTTGCTAACTGATCAGGACCAGGACAGTGAGGAAGATCAAAACAAGGTGACACTCATGACCATTCACGCTTCTAAAGGCCTTGAGTTTCCCAATGTTTTTATCGTGGGCATGGAAGAAGAATTGTTCCCTTCACAAATGTCAACTCAATCACGGTCAGATCTCGAAGAAGAGCGAAGATTGTTTTACGTGGCATTGACACGATCAGAAGAGCGATGCTATTTGTCCTTTGCACGAAGCCGTTACAAATGGGGAAACCTCATACACTGCGAACCGAGTCGCTTCCTCCAGGAAATAGATACCGACTTCATCGATGCATCTGGCGTTACACCAAACCAACCCAGCAAAAATCCGTTTGAATCGAAAGGTGACTGGGGCTCTTCAATGGGTGGTGGATCTGACCGAAGCGCTCCAACTCAAAGGAAAAGTGTAACACCTCCGCGCCAAAAAATGATGAGGGTTCCTAAAACTGATACTTCAAACTTTAAAGGTGATGACACAGCAAACCTGAGAGAAGGCATGGAGGTTGAACACGGCCGCTTTGGACGCGGAACTGTTGTTTCAATCGAAGTATCAGGAAACCGCAAAGCAGTTGTCGATTTTGAGCAACACGGCAAAAAGCAACTTTTATTAAAGTTTGCCAAACTAAAAATATTGAACTAATTTCTCAGTTAAAAGCCTATTTTTGAGGCACAATTATATTCTTATGAAGTACAATACTACGAGAAAGCACCTCGTACTCCCTGAATACGGCCGAAATATTCAGGACATGGTTGATTACACGCTCACAATTGAAGACAAGGAAGAGAAGAATAAAGCAGCACGATCTATCGTGAAGTTGATGGAGCAAATGCATCCTGAGGTGCGTGAAATAGATGATTATCAACATAAATTGTGGGATCACCTACACGTTATGGCCGATTATCAACTCGACTGCGATTCACCTTATCCCAAACCGAACAAGGTTGAGTTTGAAAGCAAGCCAGATAGAGTTTCTTATCCATCAAACAATATTCGATTTCGCCATTACGGCAAAGTCATCGAAAGAATGATAGGTAAAGCAACTGATTATCCTGAGGGCGAAGAGAAAGATGCGCTTATCAAGACAATTGCCAACCTGATGAAACGTTTCTACCTTGTGTGGAACCGCGACTCAGTAAATGATGACGATATTTGGAATCACGTTAAAATGTTATCGGGAGGTGAGCTCAAAAAGCCTGAAGGTGCAGATTTAACTGATACTTATGACATTTTGAGAAGCAACAAGCCAAACAAAAAACGTCCGCACAAGAAAAACCGCAAACACAGAAATCGCTAATAACAAATGGGTGTATTTGAAGTCAAAGGAGGCCGTGAACTAAAAGGAGAAATAACGCCTCAGGGTGCAAAAAATGAAGCTCTACAGGTTTTAAATGCTGTATTGCTCACTCCAGAAAAAGTCACTATTTCAAACATCCCAAACATCAGGGATGTCAACAAACTCATCGATCTGCTCAAATCGCTCGGTGTTAAAGTTGAGCAACTTAATGACGATACCTACTCTTTCCAGGCTGATGAAGTCGATATCGAATACCTCACAACACCCGAGTTCAAAGAAAAAGGTGGCGGACTTAGAGGTTCAATCATGATCGTTGGTCCGCTTTTGGCTCGTTTTGGAAAAGGGTATATCCCAAAACCGGGTGGAGATAAAATCGGCAGACGCAGATTAGACACACACTTTGAAGGTCTTCAAAAGCTGGGAGCAAACTTCGAATACGACTCTAACACCAACTTCTATAAAACTGAAGCAGCAAAGCTAAAAGGAACTTACATGCTCCTCGATGAAGCATCAGTAACCGGAACGGCTAACATCGTAATGGCGGCCTCAATGGCCAAGGGCAAAACAACGATTTACAACGCTGCCTGTGAACCATACCTTCAGCAACTTTGCAATATGTTGGTGAACATGGGAGCCAAGATCAGCGGAATCGGCTCTAACCTGCTCACGATTGAAGGAGTTAAAGAACTACATGGTACGGAGCACTGCTGTCTTCCGGATATGATTGAGATCGGTAGTTTCATCGGAATGGCAGCAATGACGAATAGTGAAATCACAATTAAAGATGTTCACTACGATCAACTGGGAATGATTCCCCAGGTCTTTAACCGACTTGGAATCACAATTGTAAGGCGCGATGATGATCTCATTATTCCAAAACAAAACCATTACGAAATCGACCAATTCATCGATGGGTCGATTCTTACCGTTTCAGATGCACCATGGCCGGGTTTCACGCCAGACTTATTGAGTATCGTGCTCGTTGTGGCTACACAGGCGAAAGGTAGCGTACTCGTGCATCAAAAAATGTTTGAGAGTCGTTTATTCTTCGTGGATAAATTGATTGATATGGGTGCTCAAATCATTCTTTGTGATCCGCACAGGGCTACAGTTATTGGGCTCGATAAGCAAGTTCCATTGCGTGGTATTAGCATGACATCACCTGATATTCGTGCAGGTGTGGCGCTCCTCATCGCAGCATTATCGGCTGAGGGAACGAGCCACATCCACAACATCGAACAAATCGATCGCGGATACCAGTATATCGATAAACGCCTCCAGGCACTTGGAGCTCGTATCAAACGAATTGACTAAAAGAACAACTTATGAAACCGACAGCATATTTATTCCTCACCGCACTTTTCTCTGTTGTAGCCTGCTCTTTCGTGAACAAAGACGCAGCAAAAACAAAACAGTCAGAGCCGGTTAGAGTAAGTACCACTCCTCCTGATGTTTCATCACAGTCAGAACCGGACGTTGGAACTGATGTAGGCGACCTGGCACCAGAAATTAACCTCCCAACACCGGATGGAAAAGAAATTGCTCTTTCTGATCTCAGAGGAAAAATGGTTCTCATCGACTTTTGGGCATCGTGGTGCGGACCTTGCCGAAGAGAAAACCCCAACCTCGTAAAGGCTTACGAAAAATATAAAGATGCAGAGTTCGAAGATGCAGACGGCTTCACGATTTACAGCGTATCGCTCGACAAAAGCAAAGGTTCATGGGAAAAGGCCATTGAGCAGGATAACCTCACATGGAAATACCATGTGAGCGACCTCAAGTTTTGGAACTCTGAACCTGCATCGAGATACGGTGTTCGTGCAATACCTACCAACTTTCTCATCAATGCTGATGGAATTATTGTAGCAAAAAACCTTAGAGGTCCACTACTTCACCGCACTATGGATGAGTACGTGACTTCATTTTAAAAAGACCAAAACAAGGACTGTCTTCTAAAAACTACTCCACCAAATCCTCTCTCATCCAAACATCTTTACCTATCCATAGAGCAATCATACCCGTTCCTTTTTGGATGCAAAGGCTGTCTAATGTTCCATTATTATCTCTATTTTCATACAAAAAACAACTTGAATAAGTATCTCCATTAAATTCTATTTCCTCAAGATTGTTTTCTAAGTATAAAATGCTTTCTTTTAAACTCTTGCTAAAATATTTAGCACCACCAGAGAGCGTACTTTCTATTTCATAATAACAGCCCCTATTATTGAACTTATTTCTTTGGTAGCCGTAATGTGTTTCTGTATTAATACTGATTGTATTCTTTATATTTCTGTATTCTTGCTCTGTAAAAGGTCTACAGATGCATGTTCGATGATCTAAACATGTTTTTTCATCTTCACCAGTCTTCATGTCTTGCATAGATAAATACAGGTTAAT
>NZ_JAVLBN010000002.1:0-139633 GCF_031581065.1 Salibacter sp. | reverse complement strand
TTTAGGACTAATCTTTCTTAAGAAGTACCTAAAAGCCTTGTTCTATCTATTCATATCACTGCTTTTTTTCACGCTTGTATGCTACTCTGAAGCAATTGGAAATAGTTTTCCTGTTCTTGATAAATCGTTTATGCCACTTGGTTTTTTCACGATGCTAATCTGGATGGAAAACATTAGGAGTGAAAGAAAGAGTATAGCATTGTTTGCTTCGTTAGTATTAATTCCGGCTCTAACTCTGAAGTTTTTTGATATTCATTCAATGGGGGAAATACTGAATAGAAGGTACTATAACTTGTCTGAAACGATGAAAGAAAAACAATCAACTCCTCACCAAAAATTCGTAGCTACTGCAGAGGATTTGAAGCAAATTCCTCATCTTGGAGTTTCGTGGAACCTGGGAGTTGAAACGCTTTTTATTTCTACGATGGAAAAAGAGTTTGATCGTAACATCACACTTATCAAAAAGGAGGATTACGGTGATAAACAGCTCATTGGAAAAGATAGTGTTTTTATAGGTCCTCCCTTCTGGGGCGAAATTGAAGATGATAAGCTCAATCCAGCCTACTTTGAATTAGAAGGTGTCTATCAAAAATTTTAATTTGCAACCGCTAAAGAAAATCGACTGCAATGCTAAAGACTTTTAAATCATTACCACTTCATATAAAAATCATCATCGGGTTGGCACTCGGAACCATTTGGGCATTTGTTTCGAGCTATGCCGGACTTAGTGAGTTCACAATGAACTGGATTGCTCCGTGGGGTGATATTTTTATAAACTTGCTCAAGCTAATAGCGGTTCCGCTTGTCCTTTTTTCAATTATTCAGGGTATTACAGGACTTAGCGATACAACAAGTTTAGGTCGAATGGGGCTCAAAACAATCGGGTTGTACTTACTGACCACAATGTCGGCAATTGCAGTTGGATTACTCATTGTCAATACGGTGAAACCGGGAACATTTTTAGATGAAGAGCAGCGAATTGTCAACCGGTTGAGCTATGAGATGTGGGCTGTCGATAATGATGTGGCAATAAAGGACGGAAAATCATTTCTCACAAATCCGGAGTACGAAGAGTATGCCGATGCTGCAAGAGCTAAGAATCAGGAATACGCCCAAAAAAGGGATGGTGATATGTCTGATGAGATACAGACAGCTAAAAAGACAGAAGATCAAAGACCTCTTCAGTTTGTCGTTGATATGGTTCCGAGCAATATCTTTCTCTCTTTCAATAACAGCCTGATGTTGCAGGTGATTTTCTTCGCCATATTTTTTGGACTCACCGTGGTTTCGCTTCCTCGTGAAAAAGTAGAAACGGTCATCAATTTTGTCGATGGATCGAGTGAAGTCTTTATCAAAATGGTGGACATCGTGATGAAAGGCGCTCCGTTCTTTGTTTTTGCTCTGTTAGCTGGGAAACTTTCAGAACTCGCTGGGAATAATCCTTCAAGGGTACTTGAAATATTTAAGTCACTCGGTTGGTACAGTTTAGCTGTAGTTGGGGGATTGGCTTTTATGGCATTCGTGCTATATCCGTTTGTGATGATTGTCTTGGTGAAAAAATTGAGTTATAAAACTTTTTTCAGAGCCATAAGTCCGGCACAATTTCTCGCATTTTCGAGTTCGTCATCAGCCGCAACATTGCCGGTTACGATGGAGTGCGTTCACGAAAATTTAAAAGTGAGAGAAGAGGTGAGTAGCTTTGTGCTGCCAATTGGTGCAACAGTCAATATGGACGGGACAAGCCTTTACCAGGCAGTAGCAGTGATCTTCCTTGCGCAGTTTCACTTTGTCGATTTAGATTTTGTTCAACAGCTCACGATTATCTTAACAGCAACTTTAGCTTCAATTGGTTCGGCTGCGGTACCAAGTGCCGGTTTAATAATGCTTATTATTGTATTGGAATCGGTAGGGTTAAATCCCGCATGGATTGCCATTATTTTCCCTGTCGATCGCATTTTAGATATGTGCAGAACCGTTGTAAATGTTACTGGTGACGCAACTGTAACGAGTATCGTTGCAGCATCTGAAGGAAAACTTGACTATAACGAATCAACTAATAGTACACCGTCATGAAAAAAATATTGAAAATATTAGGGATCATCATTGCATTGTTGATCGTACTCGTACTGGCTCTTCCTTTCCTCTTTAAGGGGAAGATTTTTGATATGGTTCAGGAAGAGGCCAACAAAAACCTCAATGCTGAGGTGAAAATTGAATCTCTTGATTTGAGCATCATTGAGAATTTCCCGGATTTCTCGCTCACTATTTCTAAAACATCAGTTAAAGGTGTGGATGAGTTTAAGGGTGTAACGCTGGCTGATGTTGGTGAAGTTTACGCTTCAGTTGATGTGATGAGCGTTATAAGTGGCGATCAGCTAAAGATAAACTCTTTTGGAATTGAAAATGCAGATTTCCACGTTATCGTGACGAAAGATGGAAAAGCGAACTGGGATGTGATGAAGACATCTGATACCGCAGCTGAAACTGAAGAGCCGGCTGATTCGGGATCTGACCAACAGGCAGAAACGGAAGAAAGCGGAACTTTTAATATCAATGTCAACGAATACTATTTGCGCAATATCAATGTGATTTACGATGATCGGGAAGGTGATATGTATGCGAAAATCGATAGTTTGACTCACGAAGGAAAAGGCGATTTTGATCTCGAGCAATTTCTCTTTGAAACGAAGACAACTATTAAGTCTATCACGTATGCGATGGACGGAACGGAGTATATGAAGGATGTAAGTGCCGAGGCTATTTTCAATTTTGAAATGGATATGCCAAATAGCAAATATACTTTCAAAGAAAATAGTGTTTCGCTCAATGATTTGACTCTCGGTTTTGATGGCTGGGTTCAAATGCCTGAAGATGATATCGACATGGACTTGTCGTTTGAATCGAAGGAGACGAGCTTCAAGAGTTTGTTATCGCTCGTTCCCAATGCTTACACTGCCGATTTTAAGGATGTTGAAACAAGCGGAACGTTAAGCATTGTAGGAAATGCAAAAGGAACTTACGCTTCAACTGAGGAGTCGATGTCGCTACCGGGTTTTGACGCAGAGTTGATCGTGAATAACGCACGTTTCCAGTATCCTGATCTTCCAAAATCTGCCGAGAACATTGAAATTGATGTGAGAGCTTCAAATCCGGGCGGATCTGAAGATAATACAGTTATAGATGTCAACCGCTTTCACGTTGAGCTGGCTGAAAATCCAATTGATCTGAGTCTTCACTTGAAAACTCCCATCAGTGATCCTGATGTGAAAGGAGACTTCAAAGCTCAGGTTGATATGGCTTCTATTCAGGATGTAATTCCAACTGAAGAAGGGGAGAAATACACCGGAACTGTGACGAGCGACATTCATTTTGATGGAAAAATGTCGACCATTGAAGAGGAACGCTATGGTGATTTCAAGGCTGAAGGAAAGTTGATCATTCTCGATTTCCTCTATAGCAGTCCGGCATTTAGCTATCCTGTTAAGTTGCAAAAGATGTACATGGATTTTTCACCTCAATATGTTGATCTCACGACTTTTGAGGCAATGGCTGGAAAAACGGATATTTCAGCAAAAGGGAAAATCGACAACATGTTAGGTTACTACTTCAATGATGAAGTGTTGACGGGTAATTTCAACCTCTTTTCTAATTATATGAATATCACCGAACTCATGGATGAGGGAGAGGACTCAGAAAGTGAAGAAACAGAGGAAACTGAAGAATCACAGTCAGAACCGGCCGACACGGCAGCAATGGAAGTAGTTCCGGTTCCCGGCAATATCGATTTCACGATGGATGCTAAAATCAAAGAGCTCATTTACGATAACATCAACATGAAAAATGTGAAGGGTGAAGTAGTTATTGCCAATGAAGCTATTGATATGACAGATTTGTATATGGAGCTTCTCGATGGAAATATGACAATGTCTGGCTCATATGCTACCACAAATCCTAAAAGTCCTGATATCGACTTTGCAATGGACATTTCACGATTCGATTTAGAGAAGACAGCAGCTACGTTCAACACCTTTGAAAAACTGGCTCCTATTATCGAATCAGCAAAAGGGAAATTCTCGACTAATATGACGATGAAAGGAAAGTTACTCGAGAATATGGATGTGGATCTGAATAGCTTAAACGGAGGAGGAAAACTCCAAACACACAAAGTAACGATCGATAACAAGACACTCGAAAAGCTGGATAAAACACTGAAGTCAGATAAATTCAACCCACTTGAAGCAAGCGACCTCAATATCAGCTTTACTTTTAAAGATGGTAAAGTGACAACCGAGCCGTTTGAACTTGAAGCAGGTGGTATCAACAATACAATCTCTGGCTATACCACTTTTGAGCAAAAGATGGATTACACGATTGACTCTGAAGTTCCTTCGTCAATACTCGGTGGAAAAGTGAATGACCTTGCCGGAGATTTGATGGGTAAACTGAAAAACTCAGGAGTTGATTTAGGATCAGGATTACCTGAAACAATTGAGGTGAGCTTTAAGATTTCCGGTGATGTGACTGATCCTGAAGTTAAGCCAAACTTCAAAGGAGGGAAAGGTACAGCTTCATCAGTCAAAGAGCAGGTTAAGGATAAAGTCAAAGAAGAGATTGAAAAGAAAAAAGAAGAGGTTAAAGAAGATGTGAAAGAGCGCGCTAATGAAATCATGAAAGATGCGCGTGAAAAAGCTGACCAAATAAGATCTGAAGCTAAAAAGCAAGCTGATAAGGTTAGGGCACAGGGCAAAAAAGCCGCTCAACGAATTAGAGAAGAAGCTGCTAAAAAAGCTCAGGACTTAATTGATGAAGCGAGTAATCCGCTTGCAAAAGCCGGAGCTAAGAAAGCTGCTGAAAAAATCAATGATGAAGCAGATAAGAAGGCTAAGCAGACAGAACAAGAAGCGAATAAGCGTGCGCAACAAATAGAAGATGAGGCAGATAAACGCGCACAACAAGTTATTGATAAAGCTCAGCAACAAGTAGATGAATTGTAGTAGAATTTCTAAAATATGTTTGAATAAGAGTAGGGCTCTGGCCCTACTTTTTGTGTTTTATGGATCGGCATTTTTTGCTCAGGAAACAGATTGTGGTACTGATGACAGAAAAGCTGAAAAATATTACGAAAAAGGAACTGATCGCAAGAACAGAAAAGGAGAACGTATCGAATATCTCATGAAAGCACTCGATCGCGACCCTGATTATCCTGAAGCAAACTTTGCTATGGCTTACATACGCATTCGCGACAATGTTAGGAGAGGGAAGCCTTTTGATAAGGCAAAGCCCAAGTTAATCAAAGCAGTTGAGGGATGCCCAACAGTTCACGCAGCAGCTTTCTTCTACCTCGCAGAGTTGGAAATGCTCGATGGAAATTACGATGAAGCCTCAATGCGTTACAAACAGTTTCTCGACTTCAATGAAGAAGGAGATGATAAATATGATATGCATCATGACGAGCAACTGGTAAAAGCCCGTGAGCAGTATCAGCTTGCCAGGTTTTATGAGAGTGAATACAACAACCCCAAACCATTTGATCCAGAGGTTGTAAAACCGGTGAGTACGAATAAAAGTGATGAGTACTTGCCGCTAATTAGTCCTGACAATGAATTGATGCTCTTCACGAGAAGAAACAAGTTGAAGCAGAATCCACGCGGAACAGCAGTTCAGTCTGCACGAGTAGATTACATCGAGCGTTTCAGCTCAGCTAAATTAAAAAACAGCAAACTCCTGGATCAGGGTTCGCCTTTACCACCTCCTTTCAATGAAGAGAAAGAACAAAACTACGGTGGAGCAGCAGTGACAATCAATAATAAAGAGATTTTCATTACAATTTGTACTCCTGGTCGCAACTACGTCAACTGCGATATCTACACAGCTAAAAAAGTATATGGAGTCAATCCGCGAACGAAAGACAAAGAGTGGTACTGGGATGATCTCAAACCACTCGATGAAACCGTGAATACACCAAAAGGGTGGGAGGCACAACCAACCCTGTCCAGAGATGGTAAAACATTGATTTTCGCCAGCCTGCGTGAAGGGTCAAAAGGAATTGACCTCTATCAGAGTAAACGTCAATCTGATGGCTCCTGGGGACAAGCTATGAACCTCGGGTTGCCACTCAACACTGAGGCGAATGAGAAAACACCATTTTTTCACGCTGATAGCCGCACACTCTACTTCTCCTCAACAGGTCATTTGAATTTTGGCGGATACGATGTATTCTACAGCAAGTTAAACGATGATGGTTCATGGTCAGAACCGATAAATCTCGGTTACCCAATTAATACAGAGAGTGACGAACACGGCTATGTTGTGAGCACTGATGGTAAACGCGTTTATTATGCAGCTAAGGAGTTTAAAGGACAGGTTCAGGAAAAAGTGAACATCTACAGCTTTAAGCTCTATGAAGAAGCCAGGCCAGAGAAAGTTGTCGTAATGAAAGGCTCAGTTCGCAATAAGAATGGAAAAGTCCCTGAAAATGCTGAGGTTAACGTTCGTAATTCGGTTACTGAAGAAGTTGAAAAGTTTGAAGTAGATTCCATTGATGGAAATTACACAGCAATCGTTACCATGGAAGAAGATGCCGATTATGTTTTCAATATTGAAGGAAAAGATGTGGCGTTCAACAACTACACGATAAGTGGTGATATCGACACAAGCTATATGGATGTTGACATGGAAGTTGATGAAGTGTCACTCGACAAACCATACAGAATTGACAATATCACTTTTAAGACAAACTCGGCATCGTTGTCTGGCAATTCGAAATCAACATTAGATGCTTTTGCTCATTATCTCGATCAGAACCCAACAATGAAAGTTTCTATTGAAGGCCACACTGATAATGTAGGTGATCCTGAGAGCAATCTCACATTATCAACTGAACGAGCTTTTACCGTGATGGAGTATCTTCAGAGTCAGGGTATTTCATCTGACAGGCTTTCCTTTAAAGGATGGGGATCCAAAAAACCACTTGCTTCAAACTCGACAGAAGAGGGAAGAGCTAAAAACAGGCGGACTGAATTTGTGATTAAATCGAAATAAGTTACTCGGGCGGCTGAGTTTTAAAAGGCACTTTGAGCGACCATTTGTATCGGATAGAGAGGGTTCTGACCATTACAATAGTAATGACACTTATAATGGTATTAACCTCATTGTTGATGCTGGTAAGTTGGTCGAGGATCAAGTACATTATACCTCCTGATATGCTTGCGAAAGCGTAAATCTCTTCACGAAGCAATAAAGGTTTTTCACTACTCAAAATGTCGCGAATAACACCACCAAAACAAGCTGTTATGACCCCTATCAATAAACAAATTAGAGGGTTGAGTCCAAAGTCAAGAGCTTTTTCAATGCCCAAAACCGTAAAAAGTCCCAATCCTATAGCATCGAAAAAGAAAACCCACCACTTGAGCTTATCCATAAATCGATAGAACAAATACGTGAGTATAACAGTGATAATAATAGTAATAGTCAAAGTAAAGTCACTCAGCCATTCAACGGGTAGGTTTCCTATGAAAATATCCCTTATCGTGCCGCCACCAATCGCTGTTACAAACCCCAGGACGAACAACCCAAATAAGTCGTACTGTTTACGAATAGCACGAGTTGTGCCCGAAGACGCAAACGCGATCGTCCCCAAAATTTCGATTATATTGAACCATGATAATTCCACATTGCAATATTCGAAGAAAAAAATGTGTGCAACAAACCTTGTTTCGATCAGTTACATTTGAAGTGAATATTTAAAGACCAAAAAATGAAAGTTCCTTTTTCACTCGTAGCCGTAGCAGTAGACGAAATGCTCAATTTTAGAGGTAATATTTCAGCAGTTGTATCACTGTCAGAACCACTCGATGAGCAAACTTTACAACGTATTGCGAATGATCTGAATCAGCCGGCAACTACGTTTTTATGGAAGGAAAAAGAGAAAATGAGAGTAAGGTGGTTTGCTCCAGATGCTGAAATAGGTCTTTGTGGTCATGGCTCGCTAGCTGTTTTTTCAGTTTTGGGAGAAGAGCAAGAACTCAACTCATCAGCAGATACAATTAAAGGCAAGCCATTATCAGATAATAAAGTTGAGATTGAGTTGTCGGCTATTCCTGTAGTGAAAAAGTTGGAAATTCCCCCGGTTCTGACTGAAGGACTTGGAGTAGAAGTGCTTGAGTATTACGAAACAAAAAACAAGAACATAGTTGTTGTTGAGAATGAAACAGTTCTTCGCGAAATGAAGCCGAATTTTCAAAAACTCAGAGAGAGTAAAACTTTTGGTTATGCTGTAACTGCAAGAGGAGACGAAGCTGACTTTGTAAGCCGAACGCTCGTTCCACATGTTCAGCAACTCGAAGATCATGCTACCGGTAGTTCACATGCGGTATTAGCACCATTTTGGAGTGAGCGATTAAATAAAGAGAGTATGAAAGCGAGGCAATTAAGTCCAAGAGGAGGAACTTTTAGAGTAATGGTAGAGGAGAGTAAAGTTAAATTAGTCAGTAAAAACAATCGATTAGCAACAGGTTTTTTATCATAATAGTTTAATTCAAACAAAATAAAAAAGCCGATCAAAATATTTTGATCGGCTTTTAATAAAGTTGAATTTGCAACTATTACATCTTAGTGATGTTGAAGTTAGCAATTCTTTCACCATCTAGTTTAACGTTGATGATATACATGCCACTTTCAACAGTTGATAGGTCTACCGGTACAACCTGATGACCTACTGAAGCTCCGTACTGTTGTTGTTGTAACAACTGTCCAGATAAACTATACACTTCAATCATCATTTCACCACCTTCTTTAAGGTTCATGTCAATGTTAGCATTGTCATTAGTTGGATTAGGATAAACTTTAATGTCACCTTCAACAACATCTTCAATACCAGTGTTTGCGTCAATGAAAATGAAATCACCATTTATACATCCATCAGCGCTTTCAACCTGAACTGAAAATTCACCGGGAACATCGTTCCATGTTATGGTTTTTGTTGTATCAGTTGAACCATCATTCCAAAGATATGTACCAGCATTTCCTGCATCAAGTGTAATTGTATAGCCTGGAGCAAGCATTGTATCATTTCCAAGGTCAACTTCCGGACTGGCATTTTCGATAACTGTTATCGTATCAGAATTCACACAGTTTTGAGTGCTGGTAACTTCAACCCAGTACGTTCCATCAGAATCAACCAGTAACGTTTGATCGTCAGATCCATCGTTCCACCAGAAGTCAGCTGTTGGATTATCAGCATCTAATGTGATATTGAAATCTTCAGAGTCACAATAAGATGTGTCATTACCCAAGTTAATAACTGGCAATGGATCTTCGATGATATCCATTGTATCAGCATTTGTACAACCATTTATGTCAGTTACCTCAACCCAGTACGTGCCGGCTGTAGTAGCTGTAAACGTTTGGTTGGTTGAATTATCCTGCCATTGATATCCTGTAGCTAATGGATTACCTGCATCAAGAGTGTATGCAATCGTTTGATCAGCACAGTAGTCTGAATCAGCAGGTAATACAACATTAGGAATTTGATGTTCCACAACATAAACTCCATCAGTAGCTGAGCAGTTATTACTATCAGTTACAGTAACTGAATAGATACCAGCAGTATCAATTGAGTAAAACTGAGATGTAGAGCTATCATTCCACATGTAACTTGCTGTTGGGTTCTGAGCATTCAAAGAAAGATTGATGCTTTCATCAGCACAGTAGCTTGTATCAGGACCCAGGTCTAAGTTGATAAATGGAGTTGAGAATAACTCAATTGTATCTGAAAGTTGACAACCGGCCACATCTTTTGTTACAGAATACTGACCAGCAGTATCTACAGTAATAGATTGAGTAGTTTCATTTGTGCTCCATGTATAACTATTAGCTGGACCAGCGTCAAGAGGTAAAGAGATTCCCTGGTTGGCACAGTATGTTGTGTCATTGCCAATGCTAAAACCTGCAAGGTAAGAGCAGTCAAAGCAAGCATTAACGCGTACCTGATCAATAGCTATATCACTCGTAAATGATGAACCTGATGTATAAGAGAATCTCACATAAATATCCTGGCCAACATAAGAGCTCAAATCAACTCCAATGTGTTGCCATGGATCTGTTTCATCAGTTTGGAATTGACCACTCCATGTAAATTCTGTCGTGTAAGGACCAGAAGGAGAAGTAGCAATATCTACGTCTAGAGTTCCAATTTGAGCTCCGTAAGCGTGCATCCAAAATGTCAACTCAGCATCGCCTCCAAAATTACTCAACTCAATGAGTGGCGAAGTTAAGTCAGTAGTAGAATTGTAGAAACCTGATGTCTCAACATAGGCATAACTAAAACCACTTTGAGCACCACTTGGTCCTGTACTACTTGAACCGGTAGTACCACTATTGGTATTCCATTCTGCAGGTGAGTTTGTCCAATTCGATAAAGAATTAAATTCTTCTTCAAACAACAATGAATCGTAACCTACAGTACAATTGGTACCTTGAGGAAACTGTATCGCTGTTTGGAAAAACTCTGGACCCTGCCAGGAAGAATTTCCTAATGATCCACCACAAATTTCCCTAACGTACACATCATAATTTGTGCCAGCTGATAATCCAGTTAAGGTATCAGTTGTTCCAGTTACAGATGTTCCTGGTCCGGTTGGAGCAGGGTTACCCGAAGGTACATAGGCTATTTCATAGTTAGATCCTGATCCTGACCAGCTTACTATAGCACTGGTTGAAGTGACATTTGTAACTGTGACATTTGTTGGTAATGGACAAGATGGTGGTGGGCAAACTGCATTTGATACATCTGTTAGGAAAGTTCCTGTAGATGGGTTTGGGCCATACGAACCTAATAGTACATTACCTGGCCCGTAAATATCAAAGGTGATTTCACTGTCCCACGATCCTGAATTAAATGTGAAACTAACATTATCACCATTGGCAGAAGGGATATTAATGGACCCAGATGAACCACTAACAGTAAAGTTTGTAATAGTTCCATTCACATCAATATCAATTGATGCTCCATTCCAACCATCACCAAAAGAGTCAAAGCCATCAATTACATAATCGCATGATGGGCAGCCTGAAACTGGGTTAGAAAAATGAACTCCTGTAAATGGCCCTGTTCCTGATTGATAAATGGTATTGTTGTTGTCATCTACCAAGTCAAATGAAACCTCACCATTAAATGAGCCACCTCCAAGATAATTAAGCTCAAAATTGACACCATTATAAACAGAGAACATAGCGGTATCAGAACTTCCATTTGAAAGTGTAATTGTTTGAGATACACCTCCAACAGTCACTTCTAGTTGGTTTCCATTCCATCCATCACCAAAGGTGTCATCTAACTCTACTGTATAGTAACATTGACTGTATCCCACAGCAGAAAGGAACAGAAGTGCTGTAAGAATTGTTCCTTTTAATAAGGACGTTATTCCCAGCCTTTCTCGATTAAAGTAATTTTTTCTTCTCATAAACATTATTTTAGGATTTGTTAACGCTGCAAATTATTAAAATAAAACAATAACCCAAAATAAAATTTTATATAAAGTTATTATACCGAACAAAAGATACCGGTAAGGGGTTTCAAAAAAATATAGGTTAGTTTAAATCAATTGTCTGGAAATTAAATTAGTAAGTTGGTGGTAGGGTTGAGTTTTAGCTTTGTGAAATATAATTTGGGATCTATTGCGAATAGCTTAAAAAATTGGCAATTTGACCTAATGAAAATTAAACGGGTCACTCTAACCCAAATTTTATTCCTGCAAAGTAAGTGCGAGGCCTTGAAGGTCCGTATATATAACCTGCGTCACGAGTTGGCCCTTTGTCAAAATCTTGCTGGTAAGCGTTTAAGATGTTCTGTATGCCTGCAAAGAAGATTAAATGAGAGCTTTCTTTTTCACTCAGGTGAAGATCAAAGGAGAGTTTTAGATTTAATTCAGTGAAATCAGGGGTTTTTTCTAAAACGGTGTACTCATTTTCGGGATTTACAATGTGAGGTGTCAACATCGATCCTGTGTAAACGCTACTGATAGATCCGGTGATAGAAGATGTGATGTTATAGCTCGCTGACAGGAATCCATAATAGTTTGGTGTTCTCAGGATCTGACTAGTTGTTACGGCTTCTTTGTTTTCGTCATTAGATGAGGGACTCCAAATAATTTCTTCATTTTTATAAGTAGCTTCCTGTATTGTACCACCTAGTTGTACAGTAAATTTATTTGCCATGGCGATGTTAGCCTCTATGTTTGAACCGTAAACATAAGCACCTTCTCCGTTGCGCTTTGTTACTATTGCGACTCCATTTGGTAACTCGCGCTGATTAGAAGTGATGAATTGATCATTTAAATCGGTTAGGAAACCTTCCACAACAAAATTTGCCTGAATATCATTTTCAAATATTGTGTAATTAAGGCTTGTGGTGTAACTGTTCGACTTTTCTGTAGTTAGATTTGGAGAAATTCGAGTAAATCTCGCTGCACCACCAACTGTTTCAATGTGGAGATCTTCATCAAAAGCCTGGGGTGCTCTATAACCCTGAGCATAGCTCAATCGGAATTTGAAGTTTTTAAGGATGTCGTATTTTACTGATAACCTTGGAACAAAAACATTGAGGTTTTCTCTATTTTCGAGAAGATACCCATTGAAATTGTAATCTCCATTAATATCAATGATATCGTAACGAGCACCGGCAAGTATGGTGAGTTTTGACAATGGAACGTATTGGATCTGACCGTAATTACCGATTGTTCCTACTGTTTGTTTTATTGCTCGATCGTAGCCGGGCATTTCATCAATCACATTGTTATTCTGGTATTCAGATCCGGCAATAATCATCCATTGATCGTTAGGGTCATAAGTATATTGAACTCCACCAACTGCTGCTATGTCTTTACTTTCTCCGTAAGCATTTATAGCAAGAATGTCACTTTGTGTTAGTGTATCACCATTGTTTAATACTCTACCGCCAGCGCCATAATAACTGTCTCTATTCGTAAGTTGACCACTTCCGTAAATGGATATTTTGTGCTCATAACTTTTTGAAAAGCGTTCATAAGATAAACCACCTCCAATGATGTTGTGATCGAGTTGCTCAGCTATATCTGCCTGGTGTGGCATCAGGTCAAAGTCATTTCCTCCTCTTCGATATTCTCTTATGCTAAACAGGTTTGCTTTAATTCGTGTTTCAGCTGTTGGTTTGTAGTATGCGTCAAATCCAAAAGTTGTGTTTTCGATATCAGTTATTTCAGAATAACCGTCACCATTTGCATCCCAGTTTTCTCTACTACGGTCCATAGCATAAATACTGACTCCTTTCTTGTAATCTTCACTTACTATTGTTCCGTTTGCATGAAATGTTCTATCGGCAGATTCACCATTGATTAAGCCGTAGTTTGTTCCAATTTCAAATGTGTTTTCAATGGGGTCTTTCGTGATGATATTAACTGTCCCTGCAATTGCATTTCCTCCATACAGGGCACTTCCTCCTCCGCGAACAACTTCAATTTTATCGACCATATTTGAAGGAATCATATCGAGACCGTAAACACCGGTCAGAGCCGAAAAAATAGGGCGACCATTTATCAGTATTTGCGAGTAGGCACCATCCAGTCCGTTCATTCTAAGTTGGCTGAAGCCACAGTTTTGGCAATTGTTTTCAAGTCTCAATCCTGGTGAAAAGTTCAGTCCCTCAGAGATGCTGAGAGATTGCGTATTTTCAAGTACTTTAGAATCTATTTGGTTCACAATTACAGGGGCTTCATAAACAGGAACATCAGATCTTGTAGCTGTGACTGATACTTCATTGAGACCTAAAAGATCTCTTTGGAGCTGAAAGTTTACTTCAATAGGAGAGTTGTTGATTTGAATTTCTTTTTCAACCTTTTTATATCCCATGAAACTGGCCACGAGAGTCCAATTTCCTTTCTCGAGTTTCAGATTGAAATTTCCGTTTTCATCGACAGTTGTTCCCTTGTTAGTTTTTAATACCTGAATAGAAGAGAAGGGTAGCGGTTCACCTTTTGTATTGCTAATTTGCCCATTGATCGTGATCTGACTAAAAAAGTTAAGATGACTAGTTAATAGTAATACAGCAACAATTATATATGATCTCATTACTCATCAAATTCTAATTCGATGCAAAGGTAAAATTAAAATTAGATAGAGCTAAAAATAAAAATAAATAAGACTAAATACGATTCGTTAGCCAAAAAAAAGCCGGTCGAATTTGACCGGCTTAAAATATTGGTTTGAGAAGAAGATTACTCTACAACCCACATTGGGGTATCGATATCATAATCAGGCGGCAATGCATTGTTGTAGTTTGCGCTGTTCAAACTCTGTTCTTCTCCAGGATAGAGAAAACGCATTGGTAACACATCATCGTTTACGTTATCGCATGGTGCTGAAAGGAATGGAATATTGTTCCAATCTTTATTGGATTCAACATACCATCTTCTTACCTCAAAATAAGGCTCTAATCCTGTGAAGAAAAGTGCCAGCCACTTTTGTTCCCATATATCAGTTACAGCATTATAAGCTACTCCGGAGTTGTTGTAAAAATCATCAAAGTCAGAGTAACCAAAAGTAGAGTAAGAGCCAGCTGAAGTGACATTTACCTGATACTGTTCCATAGAAGCTAAAATGCCTTCTTTGTAATAACCCTCTACAGTACCAGTATTGATCCAACCTTTAGCTTGAGCTTCAGCTAATATGAATTGAACTTCAGCATATGTCATCATTAATCCATTAGCTGTTTCTAACCCAAGAGAAGAAGCTGTTTTTTGATCTGGGTAATTATAATAAATAGCACCTAAACGAGATCCTGACTTGTTGCAGTTATCGTTATTTCTTCCGTTTACAGCTCCACTAAATGAAGTAACACCGGTTGAATCGTAGTTGCCATTTGAAGGTCTGGCGTATCTCATCAATCTTGGATCACCATATGCAGAAAGCGTTGCGTAAGCATTTTGACTCAAAGCTACTGCATCAAAGTCGCCAGTTTTTAGAGGAATTGTGGGAAACTGATTTGGGAATCCACCAAGGTAATCTAAGGTTGCATTATCATCATTAGATGAAATAATGGGTCTATTGTTGACAATATCCTCAAACTTTTGTGAACCATTAGCGATTCTATTCCCAGCATGCATTAAGATACGAAGCTGTAATGAGTTAGCAAATTTCACCCATTTGCTCGCATCATTATTATAAATTAAATCACCAGTTATTGGCTCAACTTCAATATCAGAATTATTATAAGAAGTTTGAAGAAGAGAATCTGCTTGATCGAGCTTTTCGATCATGTCAGCATAAATTTCACTTTGGCTATCATAAGCAGGAGTGAAATTTCCATTATCTCCTTCAATAGCGTTGAAGTAGGGAACATCACCGTACGCGTTCGTTATGTTGTAATAGATCCATGATCTTAGGACTAATCCAACACCTCTCATTCTATCGTATTTTGTTGTAGAAGTCTCGAGATCGTAGGTTATGTCTATCATTGATTCAACATCAGTGAGACTTGTGTAAAAGCCAGACCAAACAGTTGGGAAAGCATTCCAATTATAATCATCGACCTCAGTCCTTAATGTTTTTGCAGTTAACTGACCTGCATTGTTTCCCAACAAGAACGATTCGTTAGTACTTGTATTCACACTTTGTTTAATAGCTGAAGCAAGAAGAACATCAGGACTTACTTCAGTTGGTTCATTTGGGTTCTCATTTATATCATCGAAATCCTTATTACACGATACAAATATTGAGATCCCAACGAATAATGTGAAAATTATTATCGGATTTAAATATTTCATTTTCATAATAATATCTTTTTAGAATTTAAGGTTTAGCATTAAACCTATACTTCTTGTTGATGGAAGTTGAGTACTTTCAAATCCATTCACAAAAATTCCGTTGCGAACAGAATATGTTTCAGGATCAATTGAAGGAACTCTAGTCCAAAGCAGCAAGTTTCTTCCTATAAGAGATACTCTAGCACTTTTAGCTCCTATCTTAGATGCTAAATCTTTTGGTAACCTGTAGCTTATAGAGACTTCTCTTAACTTGAAATACGTTGCATCGTAAGTTGCAGCTTCAATGTTATCTCTATTGAAACCATTACCGTAATAATTGTAGAAATATCCGGTATATCCTGCACCACCTGGCTCAACTTCAACATCATTTTCTTGAAGTTCTGTACTGTGATTGATTTCTCCATCACCGTTTTCGTCAACCCACTTCTTTCCAGGGCCAACTACTCCTCCTTCTTGTTCTAAAGTGTAAGTTGGGATGAGATCGCCATCTGCATCTCTTGTTCCATCATAACTTACACTATATACAGTTCTGCCCTCAGTTGTTTTTAGATCAAGGTTTGGATCATCTTCATTTGTGATTGTTCCGCCAGTATTATAAAGGGCGTGAGATCTAGAATAGATATTTCCACCAATTTGACCATCAATAAGGAAGCTCAAGGTGAAGTCTTTATATGTGAAACTATTGTAAAGACCTAATCTGAGATCTGGTTGATAAGAACCTGCTGACACCTTATTTTGAGTTAAAATAGGTAGACCAGCTTTCTCTCCTTCACCATAGTGAATGATCTCATCTGTTTCGGGGTCACGTTCAAAGCCCAAACCGTATAGCTGACCAAGGGGTTCTCCTTCTTCAGCAACATACTCGAGGTCTGCACCACCTTCGTCACCGGGATACATATCTGATACGATTGAATACCTTCCGCTTTCAATAACATCAGGAAGCTTTTCTACAATAGCTCTGTTGTGTCCAGCATTTAGAGTAACATCCCATCTAAAATCTTTCTTTTGGATAGGTGTTCCTGAGATCATCAATTCCACTCCCTTGTTACTGATTTCACCACCGTTGGTTAGGGTGAAGTCATAACCACTTGATGTTGTGGTAGGAAGTGTAATTACCTGATTAGAACTTCTCATATCATAATACGTTGCATCAAACCTCAACCTTCCATCGAATAAACGAACGTCTAAACCAGCTTCGTAAGCACTGGTTCTCTCATTAGTAAGATCACGGTCAGTTATAGTTCTTTGCGTTGTGAACAAAGATTGATTACCGTATGAGGCTCTTGGCGTAAATGTTCTTCCAAACGCATACGCTGGTGCACCATTACCAACTTCAGCATAGTTTGCTCTAACTTTCAAGAAGTTGATAGGCGTAGACTTTAAATCGATAACTTCCGATAAAACAGCACTTAAAGATACTGAAGGGTATCCAAAACTATAATCTGAATTCTCAAGTCCAGTTATAGGATTTGCTAGTGTACTATTCCAATCATTTCTGAAAGAAGCATCTAAATAAAGAAAGTACTTGTAAGAGAAACTCGCTAATCCAAATACACTGTTTATGCTCCTTCTTCTCAATTGAGATTCAGTTTGTACAGGTGAAGCATTATTAGTGAGCGAGTAGACACTAGGAGAAGTACCTGCAAGTTTCAATTCAGGGTTATCAGAAACTGAAATATTAGAATTTTGATTCATGAGGTTTCCACCCACTTTAAGATTTACTCTAAAATCACTACCAACTTTATTTTGATTGATGAATCCTTTTTTCTTCAGATCCTCGATGAGGTTGTAAGATAAAAGACCTTCGAGGTTTGTTTCATAAAATGAAATTTCATCTTCTCGATAACTACCTGCTTCGTTGGGTGTACCTTTTGTAGAAGGAGCTCTTCTAAATTGTCTTTGTTCATCTAAAACATCTGCACCAAATCTAACTCTGGCGCTCAAATTTTCGGCAATGTCATAATTGACTTTCAGGTTTCCAATTATTCTATTATTCTGAAATGAGTTAGTGTTCTCATTTGCTACAAACCACGGGTTGTTCACCCATGAATTTTCCACATATCGCTGTTGTACTCCTTCTTGGCCTGGTTGCCAATAATCTCTTAAATCATCGATTTCAACTTGTCTGGGATACCACAACCAACCGTACATGATAGAAGAGGACTCATCATATCCTGCATTGGGAATGTTACCTGATTGCGAGTTAATAATCATCGAGTTATATCGAACTCTGAGTTTATCATCAAAAAAGTTTCTTCCCATGCTTGTTTGAAAAGTATGTCTGGTGAGATCGGTGTTAGGTATAATCCCTTGGTTTTCAAGGTTTGTATATGAAAGTCTGAAATCACCCTCTTCAGAATTTTTATTAATAGCAACATTTGCAATATTAGTAACACCAGTTCTAAAGAAATTTCTAACATTATCTTCAGCAGGTGTAAAAGGAGCGGGGTTCCCATCTGAATCAAACTGAACGATGTCCTGGCCATTCATAGCAGGACCCCAGTTTTCACCATATGCTTCGTAATAATCATTACCTCCAATATAGTTAGAACCATCTTTATAACTATACTTACCACCACCACCAAAACCATATTGATTTTGATAATTAGGTAATTTCAGTATTTCCTGGAATGTGAGTGAATTATTAATCTCTATTCCCCATCCTTCTTGGTTTTCTCCAGTTTTTGTTTCAATTAAAATCACTCCATCAGCTGCTCGTGAACCATATAGAGCTGATGCGGCAGGTCCTTTTAAAACATTCATCGATTTGATGTCATCTGGATTTACAATTTGAGCAGCATTACCAAAGTCTATAGTTGTACTACCATTGAGACCGTCATCAAAACTGTAAAGATCGTTTGTGATTGGCATACCATTTACCACAAATAGCGGCTGATTATTCCCTGTTAATGAAACGGCACCACGAATATTAATATTCGCTGATGCTGTAGGACCTGATTGACCACTAGTGACATAAACACCTGCTGCTTTTCCAGCAAGTTGGTCAGTCACATTATTCGTTTTGACTTCTGAAACTTGTTTAGCATCGATTTTCGATACTGAATAACCAAGTGCTTTTTCTTCACGTTCAACCCCAAGAGCTGTAACAACAACTTCATCAAGTTCTACACTTGAAGACATTGTTACATTGAGTTCAGTTCTACCTTTAAGTTGAACAGTTTTAGTTTTGAAACCTACAAATGAAAACTTTAAAGCTTTTGCTTCTTCTGATACTTCCAGGCTAAAAGTACCATCCATTCCTGTTGTTGTACCATTTGTAGTTCCTTTTTCAACAACATTTGCGCTGAATACCGGGTTCCCCTGATCATCAACGACTTTCCCTGTAATAGTCTTTTGTGCAAATGTAGCACCTGTTATCAATGCAAAAAGCATTGTGACCGAGAAGGCCATACTTACTTTTCGCCAACAGTGGCTCATTGACATTCTCCGTACCTTTTGTCTCATAAGTTATTATTTAAGGATTTTTAACAGGGGCAAAATAAGTAGTTTCTATACGAACTAAAAAGATTTATAGTATAGATTTTTAAAAAAAGTAACGATTACAGGGTGTTTGTTTTTAAGAATAATGTCTTTTTGATCGTGTTTTACAGCTTTTTAACCATGGTGTGCATTGAAAACAGGAAATCTCTCTTTTCAATTATAGCAGGCAAATATTTATAATTGAAATAGTTTGCTGACCTTGCTAAAGTTGCTCTAATCCCTGAGTTTTGATCTCATGGACATCTTATGGTAAACGTTCATATTTAAAGTTTCTGATGAAACAAAATATTACGATGTGTAAAAAATACCCTTTGAAAAATTTATTACTGAACACATTGTTTTGATTTTGAGCTGTTTATCAATTAGGAATGATTTTTTCTTAATTCAGTAAAATATTAATCATGGATAGGAAGACAGATAATATGAGTAATTCAATGACTAAGCAGATTTCTCTTTATCTTGACCCAGAGTCTAATAAAGGAAAACAAACTTTAGCTTATGCTCAATCTGAAGGGTTGAATATTAAAGCAATAGATTTCTCAAAAACTACTTTGACATCTACTCAAATTAATCGTGTTATTGAAGATAGCGATTATGAAATGAAGGATCTTATTGATTTGTCAAAGTTAAGTGATATCAAGTTCCCACTTGTGGAAGCATCTCCACAAGATTGGGTGAAGTTTTTACAGGCAAATCCCTGCTCCTTGAGGTTTCCTATTGCGTTTAAAGATGAAAGGGTATTAATTGTCAAAACTCCTATGGACCTGGTTGATTTGTAAATGGTAGTAAGTATGGTTCGTTTGCTTTTGATAGAAGATGAAAACGATTCTGCACAGTTGATTTTATCGTTTTTTAAGAAGAAAGGACTGGATGTTAAAAGAGCATCTGGACTCAATGAAGCTAGAGAACTTTTGAAAGAGTTCACACCAGATTTTGTCTTGCTTGATTTAAACCTTCCTGATGGTTCAGGTTTTGAGTTTATTCCTTATTTAAATGATAGATATCCTGATTGTAAGGTTGTTATTAATAGTGCTTATGACACTGATGAAGAAAAAGAAAGGGCTAAATCTTTAGGGGTTATTTCTTTTATATCTAAACCGCTCAATTTTTCTCGACTTTCTGAAGCTATTGGTGTGTAGTTATTTTTCTACACTTTGTACATTTGAAGCATGGAAAAAATTTTGATTGCTGATGATGATCCGGATATTGGGTTGTTGTTAAAAAGGTTTTTAGAACGGAACAACTTTAATGTTGATGTATCAGAATCTGGCCTTGATGCTTTAAAAAAGATAACTGCTGATAAGCCTGATCTCGTATTACTCGATTTTAGACTACCGGATTTTGACGGAGAAGAGGTTCTGAAAAAAATCAAGGAAAAACATCAGAATGTACAGGTTATCATTATTACCGGGTACGGTGATGTGAAAACAGCTATCAAAACAATCAAGCGCGGTGCATTTGACTATGTAACAAAGCCTATTCAACCTGAAGAGATTTTGATGAGAATTAAAGAAGCTCTCAAAAAACGAAAGGCTGATGCGGTTGATGAAACTCCTGTTCACAGCCCCATGCCAGAAAGGCGACATAAAGCCAGCAAGAGGGTTAAAAGATCGGCTAAGAGAGGATCTGACCAAAAAACTGTTTATGTTGTTGGAAATAGTCCACAAGCTCAACAGGTTACAAAACATATCGATTTGGTAGCTCCTACAGATATGTCAGTAATAATTACGGGCGAAACCGGGTCCGGAAAAGAATACGCAGCCAGAAGGATTCATTACAACAGCAATAGATCAAGCAACCCTTTTGTGGCGGTTGATTGTGGAGCATTACCAGAGAATCTATCTGGGAGTTCTCTTTTTGGACACGAAAAAGGGGCTTTTACAGGTGCTCTACAAAAGAAATTGGGATCTTTTGAACGTGCTCACACAGGCACACTTTTTCTCGATGAAGTTGGAAATTTATCATACGACAATCAGGTAAAGCTTTTACGGGTTTTGGAGGAACGAAGAGTTACTCGCCTGGGGTCTGAAAAGCCTGTTGATATTGATGTTCGTGTTTTAGTGGCTACAAATGAAGATCTCTCCAGGTCTGTAGAAAATGGTGAGTTTAGAGAGGATTTGTACCATCGGTTAAACGAATTTAAAATTGAAATACCACCGCTTCGTAAACGACCAGAGGATTTAGAAGCTTTCCTCAATCTTTTTATTGAAAAGGCCAATAGCGATCTCAATAAGTCAATAAAAGGAGTTAGCTCAAAAGCTCTTGATCAACTTAAGAAATATCCCTGGCACGGGAACTTGCGAGAACTTAAAAACACTGTGAAGCGGGCTGTTTTGTTGGAGAGTGAAGATAATATTACGCTTAACTCATTGCCTGAGGAAATGTGGAATCAGGAATGGAATAATGATTATGAGGAACAAACTCCTGTAACACTTAAGGAGGCTGTTGCCGTTGCTGAGAGAAAAACCATTATTCGGGCTCTTAAAAGAGTGAACGGGAACAAGTCTGAAGCTTCTAAAATACTGGGAGTAGACCGCAAAACACTCTACAACAAAATGAGTCAGCTCGATTTAACGTTATGATGAATATGAATGAAGACGTAAAAGATTTTTTTGAAGCTTATAAGCATCTTCCACTTCCCGTTCTCGTTCACAGGGATCAAAAGATAGAAACTGTAAATCAATCATTTGCCAGTACATTTGGCTTTAAAGTTGAAGATCTTCAAAATTTATCAATTAAGAATTTGATAAAATCTAATAGGGGGCCGGTTAGTTACGGTCAGAACCAGAAGCTTATTACCATAAAGCCAAGATCAGGCAGGCAAATATGGTGTACAATGCGAGAAGGCAAGCTTGATAAATACACGATCTCTGTTATAACGCCAACAACAAAAGAAGAGGTCAACCTGGAAACGGTAAAAGAAAAAGAAAAGCAGTTGCGCTCTCTCGCCCAGCATATTCCTAAAACCTTTTTCGTACTATTTCAAAACACAATGGATATAGCTGTTGCCCAGGGCCCAGGACTTAAAGCATTTGACTGTTCAAGAACTAAGCTTGAAGGAAAACAACTGAACGAAATTCTACCTCCAAATAAATTATCAGAGATTGAAGGATACCTCAAACGTACATGGGAGGGAGAGGAACTGAAAATCTTCAAAAAGGTTAAAAATGTACATTTTAAAATAGAGTTTATTCCGGTACAGGATGATTACGGAAAGGTACTTTCATCATTGATGATCTCACAGGATGTTACAAGACAACTGGAGGCTGATAGGGAAAACTTGCGGGATGAGAAAATGCTACTCACTTCCAGGATTTCAAGGAGCATAGCACATGAAGTACGCAATCCACTTACAAATATTGATTTAGCACTCGATCACTTAAAAGAGAATGAGAAGTCTGTCTCTGAGGAGGCTGAATTATATTTTGATATCATCAGCAGAAACTCAAAAAGAATCAACAATCTCATCAATGAAATACTTCAATCAACAAAGCCAACCTCTATTCAGTTGAGGGAGGTGCCAACTAATAAACTTATCAAAGCTGTTGAAGAATCGACCAAAGATAGATTTGAACTCACAAACGTGAAGTTTCACAAACGAAACTCACTACGTGATAAGACTGTTTGTATCGATTATGATAAAATGGTTATGGCATTGACCAATATTGTAATCAATGCAACAGAAGCAGTTCCAACCAATAGTGGTAAAGTTTGGTTGAGTATTTGGGAAAATGAAGGAAGAGCAGTAGTGAGTATTCGCGATAATGGAAAAGGAATGAATGATGAAGAGCTGGAACGAATATACGACCCTTTTCAAACTGGAAAACGTGGTGGAATGGGGCTTGGCCTTACAAGTTCACTAAATATAATAAAAGCCCACAACTCCAAAATTCACGTTAAGAGTAAACCTGGAGAAGGGACTACATTTTATTGCTACTTAAACCCCGGGCCCTGCTAACGAAACATTTTTATCACTGCCGGTACAATCTTAAGAGCTTTGGAAATAAATGGGATAAATGAACTGTTTTTCAACTCTGGCTTAGCTTCAAGTAAACTAGATAATAGTCCTCTCACTAATTTAAACCCATCAAAGTGGTTTGTAGAAACACCAAATTTCTGTTCAATTCTTGCGTAAACTAAATCTCTTCTCAACTTAAGTTGCTGTTCTTTTAACTCGAGCAACTGTTCTTTTTCGTGAATCATGATTTCCAAATCATGATAATCTCGAATCTCAGAAAGCTGAGTACTTATTTTTTCTTTTTGATGATCCATTTCAATAACAATCTTCTAAAAGGTTTAATAACTAGTGCTTCATTGAAAATCACTCCTATGATGGTCAAAACCAAAATTATACCTGTTACGATAAAAAATCCCACAGAGTAATTATCGAATACAGAACCTAAATAAAAGGCTAATCCAAACCCTGCAAAAATTAAAATACCAAGGCATACCAAAGCTAAAAAGAAGGCCGCCATTAAGCGAGCCCCCGTGTTAGACGCCAGGTCGATCGACTTCAATTGAAGGAGGTCATATCTCAACCTGGCATATTCTGTAGCTTCAGATTTTAAGGAGTTTAAATCCTCTTTAATCTCGTTCATCATTTTATTATGATTTTGTTTCAGCTTCTTTCTTAGCAGCTTCGTTTGCAGAATTAGTAGCATTATTGGCCATCTCAGCCGTTTTGTCTTTTAATGTGTCTAATTCTTTAACTAAATCATCTACTTTATGACTGATTTGATCACGTGTTTCTTTACCACTTTGTGGAGCTAAAAGAATTCCTGCTGTAAACCCTACTGCCAATCCTGCAATTCCTGAAATTAATATGTCTGTTGATCTACTCATAATTATTAATTTATTGTTTTTAATTGTTAAAAATACAAATTCATATTGTATTAAGGAAGTTTCGTGCCATACATATATTAAAGGCTTCAGCGACATAGATTATAATAAGTGTTACATTTTTCACACGATTCATAAAGTGATTGGGGAATAATCGCTACAGTAAAGTTGTATTCATTTTGAAAACTTTCGCTGGTATTTATGATAAAATACAGAATTACAGAGATTTAACTGTTTATTATTGAAATGATGGAATAATCTTTTCACAATAAACAGTGAAATTTCAAAACAAAAATTTATGAGTACGAAGAGTAAAGCAGTTGAATTAGAAGAAATGAATGTTGAAAGTCCAAGTCCGATGACTTTAAAAGTTAATACAGGAATGTCAAAAGAGCACAGAAGTGAAATTGCCAATGCAATGGGTAAAGTTTTAGCTGATACTTATTGCCTTATGCTCATGACACAAAATTATCACTGGAATGTTCAGGGTTCTTTATTCAGAGATATTCATTTAATGACTGAAGAACATTACGAAGATATATTTGGTGCAGTTGATGAAATTGCTGAACGAATTAGAGCTCTCGGATTCAAATCTCCAGGAACGCTTACAGAGTTTAATGATATGACTTCAGTAAACATTCCTAACAGCAATTTAAGTCAAATGGAGATGGTGGCAGATTTATTAGAAGCACACGAAACTGTAACACGTTCACTGAGAAAAGCGCTTGATCCGGCAGATAATGCAGGTGATGAAGCAACAATCGATTTGATTACTGAACGACTTGATTTCCACGAAAAAACTTCATGGATGTTGAGAAGTATGCTAGAAAAATAATTAATAAGAATTTTAAGAACGGAGGAATTATGGTAAGTGATGAAATAAAGAAGGGAAGAGGACGCAAAGTAAGAAAATCTTTAGGCGTTATTTTTGGAACAGTAATACTATCAGCAGTACTAGCTAGCCTAGGCCTAATGGTAGAAAAAGAAGCTGAAATCGTTCCAAATCAAACTGAGCAGGCAGTATTAAATACTAAAGCTGAACTCAATAAATCAATAGATGATAAAATTAACGCAATCGATACTAAAGTTGCCGATATTGATAATAAAATGGGATCAGCTAAAGATACTGAGCTCGAAAAGCTAGAAGTTAAACGAGCAAAGTTGATAGAATATAAGGACCTGCTTGTTACCGAAAAAGACCAATTGCGTTCTCACGACAAGGATGATCTTACCATAACCAAAAAGAATCTCGAATCATTAGATAAATCATACAGAACTTACATGAGTTCTGACCAAAATAAATAATAACTGTATGTCAAACAATCAATACAACACCCTGGTTGAAGCAATCAAAGAACTCAACAACAGAGGTTATAAAGATGAATTAAAAATTTACGATGACCTTACTGTTGAGGATAACAATACAAGAATAAATAGTGATGATCTTCAAATTGATGAACATCACCGGTTTGAGGGAATGACGAACCCGGCAGATATGTCTGTCCTATATGCAATCTCAAAACAAAACAAAAAGCTAGGTGTTGTCGTTGATACATACAATCCAAAAGAAGAGACAGCAGTTAGTAAACTGATACAAAAACTTGAAGAGAAATAAATTTTCATAGTTGAGTTGATATAGGGTTAGGTTATATGTGAGGGGGCCTCGTCAATAATGGCGGGGCTTTTTTTATGCTGAGCTTTTCCCAAAATACCTCACGATCAGAACCAGTATTCCGATGCCCACAGGGAATAAAATCCATGACGGTATTCCGAATGCTGCAGGGAGTGTACCAAAAAAGATAGCGACACCACCAACACTCAAAGCGTAAGGGAGTTGAGTCCTCACGTGATCAATGTGATGACAATCAGCAGATAGAGAGCTTAAAATAGTAGTATCAGAAATTGGTGAACAATGATCACCCAATACCGATCCTGCTAAAATACACGAAACAACATTGTAAAATAGCGGCATTATTTCTCCGTGCTCAAATCCTGCACTCGCAGCAATTTGATAGGTTGCCGGTAGCAATAGCGGATAAAGAATTGCCATCGTTCCCCATGATGAACCAGTAGAAAAAGCCACTAGCGCGGCTAATAAAAACGTAATAGCCGGAATAAAAACAGGTGATAACTCAGGAGACCACAGTTGCTTTAAAAAAGCTGCTGTATGCATATCCTGAGTGATTTGAGCCAAACTCCAGGCAAGAGTCAAAATCATCATTGCAGTAATCATGCTTTTGTACCCTCCCACAACAGAGTCCATAACTTCCTGGAGAGTTAATAGTCGTTGGGCAATTGTCATGAGAATAGCCACCACAAGTCCGGTTAGTGATGACCAAAGAAGTGAAGTGTAACTGTCACTTTGCCCAATTATGTAAGATAACTTTCTGGTTAACCCGAGACTTTCATCTTGCCAAATTTCAGAATCCCATCCCGTATAAAACAACCCGATGATTGTTCCCAGTACAATAATCAGAACCGGAATAATCGCGTTGACTGGGCGCATCGGAATTCCTTCTTTTCGTTCAAACTCTTCCAGTTCTGAAGTTTCCATACTGGAACTCTCGCTGAGTACTTCACCTGTTTTACGTGCTTTGTTTTCTGCTTTGAGCATTGGACCATAATCACGCTGAAACAGGATGAGCATCAACACAAAAGCAAGTGTGAAAATTGGGTAAAACGAGAAACTCAGGGAATTGAGAAAAATACTGTAAGCACCTTCATTCAACTGCGGAATTGTATTCACACCATCCTGGATGTAACCCAGTTCAGCTCCTATCCACGTTGTGACGAAAGCTACTGCTGCAATTGGTGCTGCTGTTGAATCAACAAGATACGCCAGTTTTTCGCGACTAACCTTTAATTTATCGGTTACAGCTCGCATCGTATTCCCCACAACCAGCGTATTGGCGTAATCATCAAAGAAAATAGAAATCCCCAGGATATATGTCGCTAACTGTCCACCCTTAGCAGTTTTGGCTTTTTTAGAAATTCGGTTTACAACGCCCTGCATACCACCATTTTTGGAGATTACTGTAACAACAGCTCCTATCGTCATGGAAAATAAAATTACAGCTAAGTGATCCCATGAATTCAATGCTCCAATGACATATTCATCAAAAATGGAGAGAAAACCAGATCCTATTCCGGATAGACCATCACTGTGATAGCCAATGATAGCTGTACCGGTAAAAATACCCAGGAAAAGTGAGGTGAGAACTTCGCGAAAAATAAGAGCCATCACAATAGCGAGTAAAGGCGGAACAATGCTCAGCCAAAGTGAAATTGGGTTGACGGGCGATGTTTTAGTTTTTGAGCCCGATTGAACTGATAATTGCTCATCATTTGAAGAAAATTTATGCTCTACAACTACATTTTTTTTGTTTGTATTAATCTTATATTCAGATCCGTTGATCACAATTTTATCTGAAGCAGGGAACTCGTCAAAATGCAGTGTTACCTCAGTGGGAACACTTTCGATAATCACTTCCGGTTTTTCTACGGAGAACTCGGGTTGGCTTATGGCTCTGACCGTGATAAAAAGAAGAATGAGGACATTCAAAATTTTTCGCATGGCGATAAAAGTAAGAACTTTTGGAAATTGTTAGATGAAACAGCGCGTTTTGAGCAGATTCGTTATTCTTGCACCACCAAACCAAATTTTAAATTGATTCGTAATAAAACGTATGCAAAAAGATAGGAAGGCGTTTTACAGGGATTTGAAAAAGAAACTCAAAAAGCAACACAAGTTTCCTTCAGTTTACATGTTTAAGTTTATTGTTCCCAATGAGAATAAGCTTCATGCACAAGTTGAGGCGCTTTTTGGATCTGAGGCTCAAATTGCTATTCGTGAAAGCAGAAACGGAAATTTTGTAAGCGTTACAGCTAAAGAAATGATGCTCAGTGCCGATAAAGTTATTGAGCGTTATCGTGAAGCTGAATCTATCGAGGGCATTATTTCACTTTAATTACACTTCAACTTCAACAAAATACCCGCTTTGGTTGCGGATGTTGGTGACAAATTTATTATCCAGAATTAAGTACTGGCCTTTTATCCCGGTTAGCGTTCCGTTGATTGTTGGCTCCTTATCGAATTTTATGCTTTTCACTTTATCAGGTGATTCGAGTAGCGGATATTCTATTGATATGATACCGTTTTCATCGTAGAAAAAATCAGACATTTCATCGGGGATGAACTTTCGCGCTTTTTCTTTTTCTTCGAGCAAATCAACATCTCTTATATCGCCTTTTAGCATCCTTTGCCAGGAAGTTTTATCAGCAAAGTGATCTTTCAGTGCCACTTCAATAACACCGGCTTCGTATCGGTTTGTTGTTTTGGCCAGGATAATTCCGGCTTTGGCACCCTGATCGATCCATCTCGTTGGGATTTGTGTTTCACGAGTGATTCCTACTTTCAATCCGCTCGATACTCCGAGATAAACAAAATGGGGTTGAACATGATGTTTTTGCTCCCATTCTGGATCGCGCCCTTCACCTAAATGTCCGCGGCAACGCTCAGGGTGAATAATACACTCTGAGGCCTGAGGAGCGTCTCGAAAGCAGGGGTAGCAAAAGCCCTGACCAAATGTCTTCTTGATTTTTCTTCCGCAATTGATACAATTGATTTGACCGGTGAAATGCAAGTTGATTTTTTCACCAAGAGCCCCGTTGAGGTCTCCTTTGTCACCATTTAATTCAAGTGTATAATGCGCCTTTCCGTCTAAAAGTTTGACAGGCATTTTATGAAGATTTCCGCTCAATTCCATTTGTGCTTAGTTTTGCGTCATGGAGTTTACACTACAAGACGATTATATCGAGTTGATTAAAGTTCTAAAAATTGTCAACCTTGTCGCATCAGGAGGTGAGGCAAAGCTCGTTGTAGCTGACGGACTGGTCATGGTTAATGATGAGGTTGAACTTCGCAAAAGAAGGAAACTACGCAAAGGAGATGTAATTACCTTCGAGGGCGAAGAAGTTACCATTGTTTAAATTTTTTACTTATCGCTTTTGGTACAGCATCTTTATGAACCATAATCGCGATTGATTTTAATTTCATGTAAGGAACAGAAATGTACTGATAACCATCAATACCGGCATCAGTTCCCCAACTGTTTTTTACGAGGTAAAAGCTATCACCTTTTTGATTGTGGCTGCGTCCCACAATATGCATGAGGTGATCATCAGTTGTATTGTAGTTTTCAAATTCTTGCTGGCGGTATTCCTGTGTAATTTCTTTTTCTTCCTGTACTGAATTAAAGAATACCTCTTGATCAGATCTCGATAGTGAGCTGTAATCTGTTTCGGGAATAATCGCCACACCTTCTTTTGTCGACCATGTTTTTTCGCTCACATCAGCATCCCATGCAAGTGAGTAGCCGTTTTCGAGAGCGTGATCTATCAGTTGAATGAATTCATCTAATCTTACATTGTAGTAACTTCCATTTGACCAGTTATCGGGAACTTCGAGAATAAATTGCTCATAAAATGGGTGGTGGTTGAATGAAGTGAAAGTCACATAGTCCTCAGTATTGATTTTCAACTTATCAGCTAGTTGTTTTGGGGAGTATGAATTTCCATTGTAGTCTATTTCGGTCGGAGCCGGGCCCAAATACGTATCCAACGATGCAGTATAGGCATCCAGCCAAACCGGTGTTAGTTCTCCATTCGGGTTTTGAACGATAGCTTCAACAAAATTACTCAAAACCTTTTCCAGTTCACCGTGATTGTGAGTTTTTGTGCCGTAATTCAATCCGTCATAAGCACTTTGTGGAACCACTCCGTATTGCTCAACAGACTTCATTACATCATGACTGAGACTACCCTGGCTGAATTGAGTTTTCCCTTGTCTCAGTACGTAGTTTTTAGCCTTTTCAATATAAATATTACGCACCTGAAACATTTCGCTGAGATCTACGGGCTTACCGTTGATTCTCTCAACCTCAGATTCTAAAAAAGAAGTAGTGGAGTAGCTCCAGCAGGTTCCTGTTCTGTCCTGGCTTATAACTTCAGTTGATTCAATTTTAATGTCATCATTGAAACGATAGCCTTCATCAGGTTTTTTATCCTGGCCCTGTGCAGTAGAAAGAACTAAAAGAGCTGATATGGTAAATGCAAAAGTTGTGCGCATGATTATTGTAATTTGGTTCAAATGATTTTCAAATCTACAACAGCAAAATGTTTTTGAGAATAAAATTAATGCTTTCGGCAATAGTATTGTTTTTGCTTTCAGGTTGTGTTGAAAGCACAAGCACTTTTGAGAGCGAAACTTCAGCTATCAAACAAATGGCTTATGAAATTAATTACCAGTTTGTTCAGGAGTCGAAGCGTTTAAAAAGCCTTACTGATAAGGAAAATAGAAGCTCCGTAAGGAAGTATTTTGTCGATGATGTTTTTTCCTATTTTAATTTAGCCGGAGAGCTAAAGTATCCTGGAAATTGGAGTGAAATTCCGCTTAAAATAGGTGAAGAAGAACTAAAAAGTATTTATAACAAATCAAAATTGACTTCCAGTATCATGGTTGTTTCACCTCAAAAAGGTGTGTTGGTTTATCCCAAATTGAATAGTGCATTCCAAAAAATAGAAAAATCGCATCTTTCAAATATCATGAAGCAGGTAGATGAGATAAAAGAAAAACCATCGGGAAAATGGGTAACAGTTCCGCATTGGTTCCCGATAGAGTCAAACTGGCTTATTTCCTGTGTAGTATCAATGGATGATGATTATATCCAGTTGAATATACCTGTTCAATCGATTAAAAAAAACTATCTCGATAAAGCATCAGGGTATTATTTTATTATGGATCCTAAAGGAAGATTAATAGCATCAAGAGAAAATACCGAATCGATAATTGCAGTTGAAAGCGAGTTTGAAAAACCGGGAAATGAAATAGTAGAATTTCCAAAATCAAAAAATATTTACAGGAGTAAAAACCAGCAATTTAGAGAGGCTTGTAGGAAAATACTCACTGATGGGGAAAGAAAGGTTCATTTTAGCTGGAATGGATCTGACTATATGTTACTCAACGCTGAAATAACAGAGCTAAAATGGCAACTTGTGCAGGTAATTAAACTTTGATTATTTACTTAAATTTTAAATTGATGTACCTTCACTAATTCATATAGAGATACATGAACTTAACCAAAAAAGATATAGGGGTAATCCTCACCATTGTGTTGCTTTTAGTAGTAATGGTAGGAGGTTCGTTATTCATCTTTGACTTGCTAATAAAAGACAGAGTTGAAAACGAGAAAAACTATTTGTCAAGGGAGTCTCAAATATGTGCTGAGCAAATTGAGCGCTCATTCAACCAATTCAGTTATGATGTTGAATTTCTTTTTTCAGATTCTCAGCACAACTTTTTTGGTCAGAACCAATTGTCAACCGGAGAGTTACAGAGCATTAAATCATTGATGGTAGAGCATCGCGAGCTTATCAAATCGATAACTTTAGTTCGTGACGGAACTGATAACCGTTTGATGTGGACCGGTAAAGGGAGGTTCCGGGTTCAGCAGCTCGATACATCATTTCAATCAATTGAGAGTAAGAGTGAAATAAGCTTCCTGAATGGCTATAAAAATGCTTATTTATCTACAGATAAAGGACAAGTGCTATTTGAATTGCAAACAAATGAATTCGTCAACAATCAATTCAAAAAATACTTTAGTTCATTAAATTCCTACAAATCATTACTGGATGCTAATGGTTTAATTGCTTTTGATAATCCCGGATGGAAAAGGCTTTTCAATACAAATAACATAACCAGTACACCATTGCAAGAAGCCTTTGAAGCTGAGGTAGCAGCATCAGCAGAAGTGGACTTGAAAATCAATGAAGAAGGAGACGCACAGATTTTTATAACAACTTTTTACCCTGTTTCCATTTACGGTGAATCTATGGGGTTGGTATTTGCCATGCCTAAAAGTGTAGTAGTTGATTCAATTAGAAAAAATTTGTTTTTTGTAATTGCAGTCAATCTTCTCGTAATCGTTATTGTCGTCTTTGTTTTTAGCAGGAGCATTCAGCAATTGAGAAGATCTGCTCAGGAGCTACGTGATAACAGGCGAAATCTCGAAAAGTTAATCGATCAGCAAAAACTATTGTTCGAGTACTCCAGAGACTTTACCTATCGCCACGATGAGAACCACGAATATGACTATGTAAGTGAAAATGTTCAAAAAGTATTGGGGTACACTCCTGAGGAATTTGAAAAATCAGAATACCGTTTATTTACGCAAAACCCACTAAACAGAACAGCTCAGGAAACCACAGCAAAACTTCTCAAAGGCCATGATGATGGAAGTTTGTTCTATGCTGAAGTTCGCCATAAAAATGGGAATCCGGTAACACTTGAGGTTAAAGAGAAGCCTTACAAAGATGATGATGGAAATGTTGCGGGCGTTATTGGAATAGCTAAAGATGTGACCGATAAGTTCATGAGCGAACAAAAATTCCGCATATTGTTTGAGTACTCTTCAGATCCTCACTTAATTTTCAATAACGATGGAATTCTCGATTGTAACGAAGCAGCATTGCAGATGTTAAACATCAGCAGCAAAGATGATTTTATAGGGAAGCTACCCTGGGAGTTTTCTAAAGATCGTCAACATGATGGGAGGAGATCTGAGTATAAAGCTGACGAAATGCTCAACGTAGCACTTGAAAAAGGGAAGCATACTTTTGATTGGACATACACAAAAACGAGCGGACAGGAAGTGCCAACTGAAGTAACCTACACTGCTGTTACGTTGAATAATGAGCAGGTAATCTTAGCGGTTTGGCACGATTTAACAGAAAGGAAACGAGTTGAACAGGCTCTGATCGATGCAAAACAAAGAGCTGAAGAACTAGCTAGATCTAAACAACAATTCCTTTCAAGCATGAGTCATGAGATTCGTACACCGCTCAATGCTGTAATTGGTTACACGAGCTTCTTGCTCGAAGAAGATCCTAAAGAAGATCAAGTTGATAAGCTGAAATCACTTAAATTTAGTGCCGATAATCTACTGGCGCTCGTCAATGATATACTGGACCACAGTAAGATTGAATCAGGAAAAATATCATTCTCCAATGAACCATTACAACTTAAAGATGTAGTGAGTGAGGTTAGTGATATGATGCGTGAAAAGGTTACAGAGAAAGATGTTGACCTGATTCAGAAAATAGATTCGAGAGTGCCTGAAAAAGTTCTTGGTGATGAGAACAGGCTCAACCAAATTCTCATCAATATTGTGGGCAATGCTGTGAAATTTACTGAAATGGGTAAAGTAGAACTTAAGGTATCTCAGATTAGTGAAACTCGAGACCATCACGAGATTGAGTTCAAAATAACAGATACCGGAATTGGGATACCGGATGATAAAAGAGAAACGATATTCAATACTTTTGAGCAAGCGAGCTCAAGTATTTTGAATACGTATGGAGGTACTGGTTTAGGGTTGTCTATTACTAAAAACCTTGTGGAAATGCAGGGTGGAAGTATTAGTGTTGAAAGTGAAGAAGGAAAAGGATCTGAGTTTACAGTTGTTTTGAGTTTTGAAAAGTGTTTAGAAACTGAGAAAACAGATAAAAATACTCCAGATAAAAACACTAAAAGTAAGGCTCCATCTTCCGGCTCTGGACGTGATGACTTAAAAGGCTACCACGTACTTTTAGTAGAAGATAACCCAATCAACCAAAAAATAGCTGCACAATTCCTCAATAAATGGGGAGCAAAGGTCACATTGAGTGAAAATGGAAAAGAAGCTCTTGATGTGATAACTTCTAAAGAGTTTGATTTGATTCTCATGGATTTACAAATGCCTGAAATGGACGGTTATGAAGCGACTAAAGCTATCAGATCCATTGACGATCATTATTTCAAAAACATCCCTGTTGTAGCATTGACAGCTGATGCATTCAATGAAGTGAGAGATAGTGTTTTAGAGGTTGGGATGAATGATTACGTAACGAAACCTATAAACCCTGAGGAGTTTCTTAAAGTAATGATGCGTTACCTCAAAGAGGGAGTGAAAAACTAAGCTCTTGGGTGGAAATTGAAGATAGCATCTTGTAAATCGCTTTGATCCAGGTGGGTGTAGATCTCTGTTGTGGTAATGGATTCGTGTCCCAGCATCTCCTGAACAGCTCTCAGGTCTGCTCCCCGTTGAACCAACTCTGTAGCAAAACTGTGACGCAAAGTGTGCGGACTAATTTTCTTTTTAATTCCGGCAGTTTTGGCTAAATCGCGAACGATGTAGAAAATCATCATTCTGGTTAGCCCTTTTCCTCGCCTGTTCAAAAACAAAGTATCCTCATGACCTGCTTTGATATCCTGATGAATGCGCACTTCGTTGATATAGAGTTTTACTTGCTTAGTTGCATGTTTGCCAATAGGAACCAATCGCTGTTTGTTACCTTTTCCCACAATTCGTAAAAAACCTTCATCAAAAGCACAATCACTTAGCCTGAGCGAGATGAGTTCAGATACACGCAACCCACAGCCGTATAGAACTTCAATTATTGCGCGGTTTCGTTCACCCTCAGGCGAGCTACGGTCAACAGCATCAATCATTTTTTCAACCTCGTAATCGGCAAGCGTATCGGGGAATTTCCTGCCAACTTTTGCTGATTCAATCAACTCGGCCGGATTATGGTCCATGTAATTCTCCAGGATCAAAAACTTGAAAAATGCCTTAATGCCAGATAGAATTCGGTTCTGACTGTTAGCACTCAACCCAATTTCGCCAATCCACTGCAGGAAATTCGACAGATCATTCTCAGTATAACTCTCCAGCTTTTTTGACTGATTTTCACTTTCATTGAACAATTCCAGCTTGTCAATATCGCGCAAATAATTGAGCACAGTATTTTCAGCCATTGAGCGTTCAAGCTGCAAGTATGACTTGAAGTCCTCTATATATGGTTTCCATTTGCTCATTTTATCGGTCAGATCCACTAAAAGCAGGGTACGAATCCTCGAGATGGAATAAAGAACCCAGTACCCGAACCATCCATCTGAGTGTCCCAACCTGAAAACGATGCAAGCCGGCTGGATATTTACCGGTAAACAAAACAACGAAAAAGGCGATCAAAACACCAACCAAAGTGATAATGTAGCGAAACAACCACACAATTATATGCGGAATAAAAATATAAAGCACACCAAATACTGTCCTCAAAAGCGTTTTAGTTCTATCAGGGTCTTGTTTTTTGTACTCTAATGATAGGTAAGGATCGTTTTGTTTTACACCAAAGTTCGGGTAGCCGTCATTCATGTTGAAAACCCTGAGGTGTAGTCTTGCAGCCCAATGCAGATAAGAAGTCAAAAAAGAATGTGAGTCTTCAGGATATTCACCTGTTTTTAAAATGGTAAATGTTGCTCTTAAATAATGGTAAAAAGCTGCGATAGAAACAAAGGCGAGAACAATGACGTGGGGTATCGCAATGTAAAGGGGGCCAAGAATCGATCTAGCGAGTAGTTCAGATCTGCTGTACTGTTGTTGATGTTTGACTTCAAGTCGCATAGATGTTGTCTTTTCAAGAATTCTTACAAATATCATTAGGTGATTGACAGGCTTAACGGGAGAGTAAAATAAGTTGTTTACTTTTTAATGTGAAAATGTTGGCTGTTCAATGTTTTGCAAAACTTTCTTAATTCAGTGCATTTCCTTTAAATTCGCATCAGAATTTCTCGACATAAATTCAATTAAACTCAAGAAATAATGGCTTACGATTTAGTAGTTTTAGGTAGTGGTCCTGGCGGTTATGTAGCTGCCATTCGTGGCTCTCAGTTAGGAATGAAGGTAGCGGTTGTGGAAAAAGAATCGCTCGGTGGAATTTGCCTTAACTGGGGCTGTATTCCAACAAAATCTTTACTCAAAACAGCAAATGTTTATGAATACATGAAGCATGCTGATGAGTACGGATTATCAGGAAAAGAATTTGATAAAGACTTTAGCAAAGTAATTTCCCGCAGTCGTGGAGTGGCCGATAAAATGAGTAACGGTGTTCAATTCTTGATGAAAAAGAACAAGATTGACGTTATAATGGGTTACGGTAAACTCAAAGGGAAAAATAAAATTGAAGTAGAGAAGGAAGACGGCAAAAAAGAAACTGTAGAAGGTAAGAATATCATTATCGCTACAGGAGCCAGAGCTCGTGAGCTTCCAAATCTTCCTATCGATGGCAAGAAAATTATCGAGTACCGTAAAGCGATGTCACTTGAGAAACAACCTAAGAAAATGGTGGTTGTTGGATCAGGTGCCATCGGCTCTGAGTTTTCTTATTTCTACCAGTCAATGGGAACTGAAGTTACGCTTGTAGAATACATGCCGCGCATTGTTCCTGTTGAAGATGAAGAAGTATCAAAACAACTTGAACGCTCATTCAAGAAAATGGGTATGAAGGTGATGACGAATTCATCAGTTGAAAGTGTTGATACTAAAGGCAAAAACTGTAAGGTTAAAGTTAAAACTAAAAAGGGCGAAGAAACTATTGAAGCTGATATAGTACTTTCAGCTGTTGGTATTCAGGCTAATATTGAAAACATTGGTCTTGAAGATGTTGGAGTAGCTACTGATAATGGAAAAGTTGTTGTCAACGATTTCTATCAAACGAATATTCCAAATGTATGGTCTATCGGAGATTGCGCTCCTGGTCCGGCACTTGCACACGTTGCTTCACATGAAGGGATTATCGCTGTTGAGAAAATGGCAGAGATGAATCCTGAGCCAATGGATTACGGAAATGTACCGGGTTGTACATATTGCTTCCCTGAAGTTGCATCAGTCGGCATGACTGAAAAAGACGCAAAAGAAGCAGGGTACGATCTTAAAGTTGGTAAATTCCCATTCTCAGCATCTGGTAAAGCATCAGCAGCAGGCCACAACGATGGTTTTGTGAAGTTGATCTTTGATGCCAAATACGGTGAACTTTTAGGAGGTCACATGATTGGGTACAATGTAACAGAAATGGTTGCTGAACTCGTTTCAATTCGCAAGCTCGAAACAACTGGTCACGAGATCATCAAAACTGTTCACCCACACCCAACAATGAGTGAAGCTATCATGGAAGCTGCAGCAGCGGCTTACGATGAAGTAATTCACATATAATAAGAATTCATCATTATTTAGTCATAGCATTACCCGGTCGATTATTTCGATCGGGTTTTTTTATGCCTATTCAGAACCCTCAGCCTCGTTGAATTCATCGATATTTACTCCGCATTCAGGGCAAAAATGAGCATCTTTAGGAGTATAGGAATATAAACACTTGGGACAGGTTTTATAGTCTTTTTCTTTTTGCGCTTTATTCATTTCAACCGATACAATTCCGGTTGGTACAGCGATAATTGCATAACCAAGTATCATCACAAATGATGCGATAAATTGCCCCATAGCTGTTTGTGGAGAAATATCGCCATAACCAACTGTTGTTAACGTCACAATTGCCCAGTAGATACTTTTTGGGATGCTGTTAAAGCCGTGTTCAGGACCTTCAACCATGTAGAGCACCGTACCGATAATGGTTACTATTGAAGTCACAGTTACCATGAAAACGGTAATTTTAAACCTGCTGTTTTTTAATGCTTTTGATAGAGTTTCAGCTTCGCCTATGAAACGGGTTAGTTTGAGAATTCTAAAAACCCTGATGAGTCGTAAGGCTCTGATCGTGATAAGGTAAGAGGATCCTGCAAAAAAGAATGCAATGTAAGTGGGAATAATAGCCAACAAATCAATCACTCCCATGAAACTGATAGCGTATTTGCCTGGCTTGCTTGTGATGATTAACCTGAGAATATATTCTATTGTGAAAAGTCCTGTTAGAATCCACTCAATCATTAATAAGGTAGATCCGTATTCAATTTTAATGTAACTAACCGTTTCCAACATAACGGTGAGGACGCTGAATAAAATAGCGATAAGCAGAATAATATCAAATAGCTTACCACCAGGAGTATCTGCTTCATAAATAACAGTAAACCATCTTCTACGCCAACCGCTTTTGGGTTTGTATCTACTGCTCCTGCTGCTCATCGTTAGTAACGTTTAAAAATGCGAATTGTAAAATATTCGCTCCCATTTTAAGGGCTTCCCTGTGAACTTGTGGCGGATCGTTGTGGACTGTTGGGTTTTCCCAGCCATCACCCAGGTCAGATTCAAAAGTGTAATAGCAAACGAGTCTTCCCTCGTGGAAAATACCAAAAGCCTGTGGCGGTTTGCCCTCGTGTTCGTGGACTTTTGGAACGCCCTCAGTCAATTCAAAATGTTGATGATAAATCGGGTGGGAGGCAGGTAATGGAACGAACTCTTTTTCCGGAAAAACCTTTTTGATTTCTCTCCTTATGTAAGGATCCATTCCGTAATTATCATCGATGTGTAAAAAGCCGCCACCCAGCATATAATTCCTGAGGTTATTGGCTTCCTGGCTGTTGAGGATGATGTTTCCGTGACCGGTCATGTGAACGAATGGATATTCAAATATTTTTGGACTTCCTACTTCAACAATAGCCTGCTCAGGATCAATGGTCAGATCCAATTCCCGATTGGTAAATTCGATGAGGTTTGGCAGTGATGTTTTGAGATTGGCATACCAGTCGCCTCCTCCACGGTACTTGGCTACAGCAATTTGGAAGGATTGGCTCTGACCGTAAAGTACAGCTAATAAAAAGAGTAGGCCCAAAAAGATTTTTCTCATATTCATTTGGCATTTATGTGTGCAGCATTACAGGCGAAGACGGCTGCAGTCTCTGTTCTCAAACGAGAGCCGCCTAAACTCAGAGGCGTAAAGTTAGCATTTTGAGCCAAACTGACTTCCTCCTGTGTGAAATCTCCTTCTGGTCCAATCACGATTGTTAACCGATCAGGGGTTTTGATGTTTTTGACATCGGTTTTTTCACCCTCATAACAATGTGCAATATATTTGTTTTGCTCCTGTGCTGTGTTTTCAATAAAGTTTGAAAACGTTTGTAGTTCATTGATTGTAGGTAGGGTGAATTTGTGAGATTGCTTCATGGCAGATTGCAGTATTCTCTCACAGCGATCCATTTTGATGCGCTTTCGCTCGCTGTTGTCAGTCAAAATAGGGGTGATTTCATCGATTCCCATTTCTGTAGCTTTCTCTAAAAACCACTCAAAACGATCGATGTTTTTAGTTGGAGAGACAGCCATGTGAAGGTGAAAATTCCAGGTTTTTTCTTTTTGGTCAGATCCTAGAACAGTAAACGTACATTTTCTGAAATTGGCGTCTTCAATTTGGGCTGAGTAACAGAATCCTTTTCCATCAGTGATGTCGATTTTATCACCCGCTTTCATTCTGAGTGATTTAACCACATGTCTGCTGTCCTCTGGGGAGAGGAAACCGTGATCATCTTTTATATTTTGAGAAAAGAATAAACGCATGATTTAAACTTTGGTACGAAGTAACAAAAAAGGGGCTACTCATGAGCAGCCCCTTAACTTTATATAAAATGAAAATTGTTAAGCGTTTTCATTCACTTTAGGAGCTCCTGCCATGATTTCAGCATTAGCGTAATCAGAGAATTTCTCAAAGTTGTTCACGAATTTTTGAGCCAGGTTATTGGCTTTTTTGTCGTAAGCATCTTTATCTTCCCATGTTTCACGAGCATCCAATACTTCTTTAGGCACACCGGGAGACTCTATTGGATACTTCAATCCAAAAACGGGATGTTCTTTGTAGTCAACATCTTCGAGCTCACCGTTTAATGCGGCTGTTATCATTCCGCGTGTATATTTGAGCTTGATTCTGGAACCAGTTCCGTATTCACCACCGCTCCAGCCGGTATTCACGAGCCATACGTTCACTCCCGCATCTTTCATTTTTTTACTGAGCATTTCAGCATACACAGTTGGGTGTAGCGGCATGAATGGCGCGCCAAAACAAGCTGAGAAGGTTGTTTGTGGTTCAGTAATACCAGCTTCAGTTCCGGCAACTTTTGCAGTATATCCAGAGATGAAATGGAAAGCAGCCTGACCCGGAGTGAGTTTTGATATTGGAGGAAGTACACCAAATGCATCACAGGTTAAGAAGAAAATGTTCTTTGGGTTCTGACCACGAGATGGTTGTTGAATATTGTTGATGTGATAGATCGGGTATGAAACACGTGTGTTTTCAGTAACCGTGCTGTCAGAAAAATCAACTTCATTAGTCTCTCCTTTAAAACGAACATTTTCTAACAGGGCACCGGGTTTGATCGCATTCCAAATGTCAGGTTCGTTCTCAGCAGAGAGGTCGATTGTTTTGGCGTAGCAGCCACCTTCAAAATTGAAAACGGTGTTGTCTTCACTCCATCCGTGCTCATCATCACCAATTAACTGGCGGTTAGGATCAGCCGAAAGTGTTGTTTTTCCTGTCCCTGAAAGGCCAAAGAAAATTGCGGTGTCTCCTTGTTGTCCAACATTTGCTGAACAGTGCATAGAGAGCGTATTCTTTTGGTGTGGAAGGATGAAGTTGAGGGCGCTGAAGATTCCTTTTTTGATTTCGCCAGTGTAGCCTGTTCCTCCGATAAGCGCAATTTTACGCTTGAAGTTGAGGATAGCAAAATTTTCCTGACGCGTTCCATCTTCATCTGGATTAGCATAAAAACCGGGTGCACATACAACACTCCATTCCGGATCAAACGATTTAATTTCATCTTCACTGGGGCGGAGGAACATGTTGTGCGCAAACATGTTTGACCACGGGTATTCCGTTACAACTCTGAGATCCATTCTGTAATCAGGGTGGTCACAAACATAACTGTCTCGAACGTAAATTTCTTTGTCGCTCAGGTAATTAACTACTTTATCGTAAAGCTTGTCAAACTTGTCAGATTCGAAAGGGATGTTGATGTCTCCCCACCAAATAGCGTCTTTCGTAATATCGTCTTTAACAATAAAACGATCTTTAGGTGAACGACCGGTAAACTTTCCTGTATCAACAGTGATAGCGCCAGTACTTGTTTTAGTGGCCATCCCTTTGTCGATGGAAATAGTTGCCAGTTCCTCAGATGTTAAATTCCAGTGAGCATTTGCTCCTTTGATTCCGAGTGATTCTACTGTAGCATTTTCTGCTTTCAGTCCTTTTTCAGCCATAATTGATATTTGATGATTGCGATTGTATTAATTTTCGTTGTACAAACCACTGTATTTTATTTGAGTTTGTAAACACGATTAATTCTTTGATTTCTTTTTCCCTCTCATGGGAGCAATAATTAAATATGCCCAGCCAATGATAAGTGAGACTCCACCAATTGGCGTTATTGGTCCCAACATAGCCAGCTCAGGAGTATCGACTAAATTCCTTATAGAAAGCAAATAAATAGAGCCACTGAATAAGATTGTACCGACAAGCCAAAACCAAAAAACTGTTTTGATTGCCCCGTCACCCATTTTACCTCTAAGTCCAGTCAAGGCTAAAAAACCAATTGAGTGATATATGTGATAATCATTACCGGTTGTAAAACTATCCAGGTTTTTTGGCGTCAGTGATTCACTGAGAGCGTGTGCTCCCATTGCGCCAAGTGATATGGCAACAGCTCCAGATACTCCGGCAGCTATTATGAGCGTTTTTGAATGCATAACCCAATTAAAAAGGCTGCTTTTAGGCAGCCATTTTCGTTAAAAACAAAGGTAAGTATTATTGAAAAGAACCTCTTTATATCAAAACTCTTTTATCAACAGTTATTAACAATTTTATAATCGTTTACCGGTATTTTCTTGAATATATCGTTCAATATCAGCAACTGTTTGTGGATACTGGAACGCTGAAAAGAGCTCGCTAAAATTCTCACGATCATAGAGGTAACTGTATGCGAACTTGGCTAATTCTTCCTTTTCATGTTCATCCTTAACCAAAACTAAAATTGGTTTAAATTGATCTACTGTTAAGCATCTTGATGAAACAAAAGATCTTATTTTGAAAATCATGGGAGCTTCAATTTCCTGAGCCTTTAGATTGTTTAGTAAATTCTCATGTTCACTTTCGTCAACAGGCCAGGCACAGCCAAGCTTTCCGTCATAATTTGGCATGTGATAATAACGCTCACTAAATTCATTCACATCAGAAGGTTTGAGTGTTTCATAAAGCTCTAGTTGGTGTTGACCTTTTAACGTATCAACTTTCACCTTATATATATTGCTTTTGCCCGGTTTAGGTTTTACAGTTTCGTTTAATATAGGTTGAGTGATATCTCTGAATTCAATCTTCATTTGATAATCGGTCAGAACCAAATCGTGTGCCTCCACTTTTGATATGGGTATCTTATTGATTTGCTCGCCATTGAGGTAAAGATAAAGGGGGTGCTCGATATCTGATTGTACCGTAATAGCTGTCGGTTGTGCGATTCCAACCATTACCCAAAAAAGAAGGGTTATTAACGTTGTTGATAATTTATAAAGGCGATTCATTAAAATTTATATTTAAGTTGTTTGCTTTGTTGAGAACGAATAGTAAAAATTAAAACATAAATATGCGTAATATTTTAGTCATAGGGGCTGGAAGGTCTACTTCTTCGCTCATTAAGTACTTACTTGATAACGCCAAAGAACAGGATTGGTTCGTGAAACTTGTTGATATTGACATGGGCATGGCCAAAGATAAAGTAGGGGACCACCCTAATGCTGAAGCTGCTGAGCTCAATATTGAAAACGACATACAGCGCGTTTCAATGATCAGCGAGGCTGATATTGTCGTGAGTATGCTACCGGCATATATGCACACAAAAGTTGCTAAGGATTGTGTAGCACTGAAAAAAAATATGGTGACAGCCAGTTACATTTCTGAGGAAATGAGAGAGCTGAACGATGAAGCTGAAAAAGCTGGCGTATTGATCATGAATGAAATTGGAGTAGATCCCGGTATCGATCATATGTCTGCAATGAAAGTGATTGATGAGATTAGAGAAGATGGCGGTGAAATGGTTCAGTTTGAATCCTTCACTGGCGGACTCGTAGCACCTGAGAGTGATAACAATCCATGGAATTATAAATTCACGTGGAATCCGAGAAATGTTGTGCTTGCCGGAGCTGGTGGAGCTGTGAAATTTATCCAGGAAGGAAAATACAAGTACATTCCGTATCATCAACTATTTAGAAGGACTGAGATTATCGAAGTCCCTAATTATGGCAACTTTGAAGGTTATGCGAACCGCGACTCTTTGAAGTACCGTGAAATTTACGGACTCGATGATATTCCTACACTATTTAGAGGAACCTTCAGGAGACCTGGTTTTTGTAGAGCGTGGGATGTTTTTGTGAAATTGGGAGCAACTGATGATGGTTACCAGATCGAGGATTCTGAGGATATGACTTACCGTGAATTCATCAACTTGTTCCTGGCTTACAATCCGCACGACTCTGTTGAGTTGAAGCTGATGCACTATTTGCGAATCGATCACGATGATGATATCATGCATAAACTTGAGTGGCTGGGTATTTTTGAAAATGAAAAAATAGGAATCAAAAATGCCACACCAGCTCAGGTTCTTCAAAAACTTCTCAGTTCAAAATGGCAACTAGAGTCTGATGATAAAGACATGATTGCCATGCATCACATCTTTGGCTATCTAAAAGATGGAGAACGCAAACAAATGGAATCGAGCATGGTGAAAATTGGCGCTGATCAAACATACACTGCAATGGCGCAAACTGTAGGGTATCCGGTAGGTATTGCAGTAAAATTGATTCTCAATAAAGAGATTGACCTCAAAGGTGTTCATCTGCCTATCGACAAAAAGGTTTACACACCAGTTCTTAAAGAGCTTGAACAGTACGATATTACATTCCTGGAAAGAGAAGTTCCTTACAAAGAAGGCTAAACAAAAATAGGAGAGGGAGCAATCCTTCTCCTTTTTTATAAAAACGGGTGAAACGAGTTGGTCAGATCCGTATATTGATCATGAAAACTCCCATCTTCATTCTTCAATATCAACTCATCCTCATCATGATTTTGCTTTCCATTAAGCGAAAAGCGAGCTAAAATTCGTTTAGGGCTGCTCTTTAGCCTGTCTTTTACTTTCGTAACCCTGCTGAGAGAAAAGCCACTCTGCCCACCAGCTCTCATTAAGTCTTCAATTCTTTGAATGGGTAATATCATTTGCACGTCTCCCTTTTTGGTCAGAACCGAAGCCGACTTTTCAAAAAATGCATCCAGAGACATTAAATCATCATGCCGGGCAATTGATAGTTTTTCACTTTTGGTACTGTTTGTAAAATAAGGAGGATTAGAAACAATGTGATCTATTTCATCCATGTAGTCAGATTTGAGAAAATCTTCATTAATACAGGACAAACGATTACAGAATTTGCTGTTGGCAAAGTTATAATTTGCCAATTTAGCTGATTCGGGATCTATTTCTATACCTCTTATAATAGCATCTGGAAACCGTTGAGCAATCATGAGTGATATTATGCCGGTTCCTGTTCCAACGTCAAGAATTCGGTTCTGACCAATACTGGCCCATGAACCCAACAAAACAGAATCTGTCCCAATTTTAAAAGTGTTGGAGTTTTGCTTTACATTGAACTGTTTAAAGCGAAACATTTAATCGTTCAAATAGAGTTCGAGAAGTCCATCTGGCGGATTGAGGATTAGTGTTTTATTTTCTCGATCAACATTATCGATGAAATCGTCAACACAAGGAATCATGATCTCCTGTTGATTATCGTTTTTGATCACAAACACTGCATTTCCGAAACTTTCAATGATATTGTCGATAGTACCAATGACAGATTGATCTGTTGATTCAATAGCCTTGAAACCAATGACTTCGTGGAAATAAAATTTGTTCCCAGTTAGAGTAGGAAGAATTATCAAAGGGAGGAAGAGGAGTGAACCAACGAGGCTTGCTGCATCATCCTGGTTATCGATTCCTTCAAATTTTGCTCTCGCTGTTCCTCGATTAGAGAGTTGATATTCTTCCAAAAAAAAAGGAACCAGTTTGTCGTTGATTTCGACAAAAACTGATTCCAGTTTTGAGTAATTTTTAGGAAAATCAGTATCTAAATGAAGTGTAACTGCTCCGTCAAATCCGTGCTTTTTAGCAACCCATCCGAGTTGGAAGCAGTCACTCTTATTCATGAGCTTATTCTGTTTTTTCGTCTTTTTTCTCTTCTTCCTTAGCTTCTGCTTCTGCTTCTGGCTTTTCTTCAGTTTTAGCCTCTTCAGCAGGTTTTTCTTCTACTTTAGCTTCTTGTGCAGGAGCCTCTTCAGAACCTTCTTCAGTAGCTGTTTCTACTTCTTGCTCTTCAGCAGATGCTTCAGCGTTGCGAGCTTCAATTTCAGCTCTGCGCTTTTCGTTGCGTTCAGCTTCAGCTTTCAACGCTTCTGCTTTGCGTTTTTCAGCTTCTTTTTGAACACCTTCAGATTGCTTGGCAATTTTCGCTTGCTTTTCTTCGAGCCATTTCTCGAATTTAGCATCAGCCTGCTCTTGTGTTAGAGCTCCTTTTTTGACACCACGGTTGAGGTGATCTCTCATTAGGACTCCTTTGTATGAAAGGATAGCACGACAAGTATCACTTGGCTGTGCACCTTTTTCAATCCATTTAAGGGCTTTGTCGAAATCGAGGTCGATCAAAGCTGGATTTCTTGTTGGATCATAAGACCCGATTCTTTCGATTAAGCGACCATCTCTTTTAGAGCGTTGATCAGCTGTTACGATGTGATAAAATGGACGGGCTTTTCTACCGTACCTTTGAAGTCTAATTCTTACTGACATATTGTTAGAATTATTGGTTGGAGTGCGAAACTCCGGTTAATAATAAAAATTTGGAGTGCAAATATCTGACTTTCTTTTGAATTGAGAAGGTTGTAACAACATTTTTTAAAGAAAAACGAAAACGATCCCAACTTTATAGTATGACTTAACGTGTATATTATCGATTAGGATTTAGGGTTAGTTAACATAAAAAAGCGGAAAGGTACCCCCATACCTTTCCGCTACTAATCGAAAAACTTGGAACCATTGCTTCCCAGCATAGAAACTGGTCGGCTATTGTGACGATAAAAGTAGAAAGTTTTTTTGAAACACAAAACCTTTAACCAAATTTTATTTGCTTTATGTTTTTTTGTTGAAATAACATGAATATTTAACAAAGTCTTTGGACTATATTCTGGTAGATAGTTTTATTTTTTTGTTAAATTAGGCTCCAATTAATCAATCCCCTAATTTAACAAATATGAAAAAGTTAACTTTTAATTTAGTATCCATATTATTAATCTGTTCATTTTGGATGGTTGAATCGAAAGCCCAGAATTATAATTTTGATAATTTAACTTTGGGTTCATCAGGTTCATTGGCAAATGGTTGGACGTGTTCGCCTTCTTTGACGGGACAATATAGATGGGAAGTGGGCTCAGGTTTTTCTTCCGGCACATCTACCGGACCTTCAACAGCTTTCAATGGATCAAATTACATGTTCGTTGTATCAAACGATGCACCCGGGCCAGCAACCACGAATACAGCTACTCTTGAGAGTCCTTCTCAGGATTTAACCTCATTTACTAATCCCGGATTTGGCTTTTGGTATTACGGAAACGGAGCATCTTATTACGATGTAATTGTTGAAGTGAATACAGGAGGAGCAACATGGACACCTATTGACACAATTAATTTACCCTCTCATATCAACCGAAACCAAAGATGGAAGTACAAAAGGTTGGATTTATCGAGTTATAACACAGCTAATACAAAAGTTCGTTTTTCTGCTGATTCTTATCAAACAGGGCGAGGCGACTTCGCAGTTGATAATTGCACTTTTGTAGAAATGCCTTCTGAAGATGCAGGTCTTGACGGAGTAACAGCCTCCAGGCCTTATTATCAAATTCCATATCAGCAGGCAGATTCAATTAATTTTATTGGAAATTTAACGAATTATGGAACGAGTTCAACTTCAGTAGGAGCCACTGCTAGTTTTACTTCTGCTACAGGAAGTTTTTCTACTTCATCTAATTCTACTTTAGCAAGTGGTAATTCTTCGAGTCTAACAACTTCAGCATTTTACCCTTCTGGAACCGGTAGTTACGATGTTGAATTTTTACTAAATACTGCCGCATCTGATACTTTTGAAAATAATGATACCCTCAATTATCAATTTAATGTTACTGATTCAGTTTATTCTTTAGAAAGAGGTAACTTCTCAGGAGGTATTGGTTTTACAGGTGCAACGGGTAGATTTGGCCAAACATTTGAAATATACAATACAGATACTTTGACTTCTGTTGATATTCGTTTAGAAACACCTCAAATGGGAGATACCATACGTTTCTACTTATATGATGTGTTGAATAACACTCCATCAACTCTCATAGACTCTAGTGATATTTTTGTTATTCCGTCAGCATCTCCAGGGTGGTACACTGTTGAGTTTACCTGTAATAAGGAGTTGACTCCAGGTCAATACTTTTTTGCTGTTGATCAACGCAATACTAATAATTTAGGTTTTGGGTTTACTCAGGAAGGCTACGTACCTAATATTTGCTATTACAGAGTTCCAAATGGTGCCTGGACACCTTTTGAAAGTTCAGGATTTCAGGTAGTACTTGGCATAAGGCCTGTATTTGGAGATGCATCCTCAAATCAGTTTACAGTTGATTTAGGTCCTGACTCAACTTACTGCCCAACTGAACCTTTAAACTTGAATTTGGATGCTTACGTCTTTGGGGGGAATTATTCCTGGAACAATAACTCAACTTCACAGAGTATTACAGTTGATACTTCAGGAATATATGCTGTAACCGTTTCAAAATGTGGTGTTTCGTTATCTGATACTCTTGAAGTTATAGAATTACCAACGGCAGACGTTGAGTTAGGGCCTGATACTGGTTATTGTGTTGGAGAAGCTTCAGGGTTTAGCATTCCTGTTTCTCTAAATACTCCCGGAGCTTCATACAACTGGGCGAATGGTACGCAAGGGGGCACTTTCACGATTGATTCAGCAGGAACTTATACTGTTTATGGTGATTTGAATGGATGTGTTGATACTGGTTCAATTAGTGTAATAGAAGTACCTTATTTAACAGAAGCTACATTTGGTGGAGATACTGCTTTTTGTGGTCAAAATGCCAATATAGGATATACGCTCAATGCTCAGAATCCTGGAGCTGATTTTAATTGGCATGATGGTTCATCCGGACAAACATTCTTCGTTGATGATTCTGGAACATACAGTGTGACAGTAACTCAGGATGGGTTTTGTCCTGACTCATTTACTAAGACATTAAATGTAATCAAGCAACCTTTTCCTGACGTATCGCTTTCTGATACTTTTTGGTGTACCGGAAGTGACCCAATTATCTTGAGCCCGGGTGTTGGTTACGATGATTACAACTGGTCAAATGGAGATACTACTGAAACTATTGAAGTAAACTCTCAAAATACATATAATGTGACAGTTTCAGATATTTACGGCTGTAGCTCTAATGCCTCAGCTCAGGTAGAGGTGAGACAGGGTATCAACATTAACCTCGGACAGGATATTGATACTAATACAACCGTAACTATTGGGGCTAGTGGTAGCTTCTCCAATATCATTTGGTCAACAAATGAAACATCACCAACTATTGATGTTGATGAGACTGGTACTTACTGGGTAGTTGTAACAGCAAATAATGGTTGTACTGCAACTGATACGATCAATATTACTATTGAAGATGAAACTGGTATTTCAGATCTCGGTAAAGGGTCACTGAATTTATACCCTAATCCGGCTAGAAATGCATTTACACTCGAAGCTATAAATCTCGATGGTGTTTGGAACATTAGACTCAATGATATGAATGGCCGTGAGGTTCTGACCGATAAGAGATCTATAACAGGCTCTCAAAAGAATACGTTTGATGTGTCTGATCTTACACCGGGAATGTATTTCCTTAGCCTTCAAAATGGACAGGATATGAGGATTCTGAAAATTATGATAGAATAACGTAATAGACATTTGTTGATAGTTATGCCGCTTCAATTTTGGAGCGGCTTTTTTGATTCTGTAGAGAATGCTTAACAATACTTAACAAGATGAATCTCATACGTTTTGCATCGTCTTGTATGTATAGTACCTATGCATCACATTATTAAAATGAGAGTTATATCTCGTTAATAAAAAAATATATTATGATAGTACCTAAAAAGACACTCGGAACGTTATTCGTTTCACTACTTGTTGTTGGAACTAGCTATGGACAATTAGATCGCCAGCACCAGCAGCAAAGACAACAACAGCAGCAACAACAGCAGCAGAGAATGCAGATGCCTCAACAGGGTCAGGCACCGGATGTGGATGTCTCTGATGCTGAGTTTAAAAAGTTTGCAAATGCTTTTCAAGATGTACAAACGATTAATCAGGAGTCACAAAAGAAGATGAAAAGTAAGATTGAAGAGAATGGAATGGATGCTACTCGCTTCACTGAAATTCAACGAGCTAAGCAAAACCCAAATCAATCAGCTAACGTATCTCCTGAAGAAAAAAAGAAAATGTCTAAGATAAGTGCTGAATTGCAGCAGATTCAAAAGAGTTCTGAAAAGAAAATGAGGGCGAAAATCAAAGAAGCAGGACTAACGGCAAAACGTTATCAAGAAATCGCTATGGCACTTCGCCAGGATCCTGAAATGCAACAGAAACTCAAATCTATGATGAGTTCTGAAGGATAAATGAATATTTCCTTTGGTTAGGAATTAGGAAAGTCTCATCGTTACTATCGGTGAGACTTTTTTTAGCTCAAATTGCTCAGCTTGTTTCTCAATTTTTGAAGTGTAACTAAAAACTGAATTGTGAAATAGATTAATACAGCTGCTGCCGGAATGCGCATATACTCCCAAATGACAAAATTTTCTGATAACTCTGCATAGCCTGCTGTAACCATTACCAAAAAAAGTAAAATTGCTGCAATCAGGTGCTTTTTTAAAAGTTCTTTGTTGGTCAGACCCGAAATAAAATTCTCTATTTCTGTATTCTCAATTTCTTTTTTTAATTCATTTCTATCTTTTAACCTTTTTATTTTTTGAGCTATCAACAGATCAAAAGTCATCCTCGGTAAATTAACTTGAAACACACAACTGAACAGGATAATCAATGTTGCTGAATTCCATTCAGACAGATTTCCAGTCAAATAGCTTTGCACAATTATATAACCAGATAGTATGAGGATGGTTGGATAAATGATAACATTGGGCCATACCAATATTTTGAGGTATGTCGTTCTTTGGGAAATATCTTTTACTCTTTGACCTTCCCAGGTTGGTTTGTACGATTTGAGAATATTTTCAAGTGTCATAATAGCGGGTGTATTCGTGAATATCATTGATTTTGTAAAAATATAAACTTTTCCAACATCAACTTAATAGCTGCTTTACTACAAGAAGTTAAATTTTGAGGCATAGTGCAATTCTGTACCTTTGGCGAATTAAGAAACAAAATTCACATATCAATGGAGGATATTTTCACAAAGAAGCTATCATCAAAGGAATTAATTGAACTTGAAGATAAACACGGAGCACACAACTATCATCCGCTACCTGTTGTATTGTCAAAAGGTGAAGGAGTTCATGTGTGGGATGTTGAAGGAAAAAAATATTTTGATTTCCTATCAGCATACTCAGCTGTAAATCAAGGACACTGCCACCCGACTATCACAAAAGCTTTGACAGATCAGGCCTCAAGTATTACATTGACTTCGCGTGCATTTCACAATGATATTCTGGGAAGATACGAAGCATATGCAACTGAGTATTTCGGTTTTGATAAACTTCTTCCAATGAACTCTGGAGCAGAAGCGGTTGAAACAGCTATCAAAGTTTGCCGCAAATACGCTCACGAGAAAAAAGGAGTGGATGAAAACAAAGCGAAAATTATTGTAGCGAATAACAACTTCCACGGTCGCACAACTACAATTGTATCATTTAGTAATGATGAAGAGGCTCGTAAAGATTACGGCCCTTATACACCTGGATTTATTCAGGTTCCTTACAATGATACTGATGCTCTTGAAAAAGCACTTCAGGAAGAGAATGTTGCCGGTTTCATGGTTGAGCCTATTCAAGGTGAAGCAGGTGTTGTCGTTCCAGATGATGATTACCTTGCAAAAGCGAAAGAGCTTTGCCACAAAAACAACGCGATTTTTATCGCTGATGAGATCCAAACGGGAATCGGTCGCACAGGAAGTTTATTGGCTAGCTGTGGAAACTGCAACTGCCAGGGACATTGCAAGCGCCAGGAAGATACTTATGTAAAGCCCGATATTTTGATTCTTGGTAAAGCACTTTCAGGTGGAGCTTATCCAGTTTCTGCAATCCTGGCTGATGACGAGATTATGCTCGTGATCAAACCCGGACAACACGGATCTACATTTGGCGGCAACCCGCTTGGTGCTGCTGTTTCACACGCTGCACTCGAAGTTATTCGCGATGAAAAACTCACACAAAATGCGAGAGAGTTGGGAGAACACTTCCGCAGTGAGCTTCAAAAATTCATCGATCAAAGTGATCTTGTAAAGCTCGTTAGAGGTAAAGGTCTTCTCAATGCAATTGTTGTAAACGATTCTGAAGAGTCAACAACAGCGTGGGACTTGTGCGTAAAAATGGCTGAGAACGGACTCATTGCCAAGCCCACTCACGGGAATATCATCCGTTTTGCTCCGCCACTTGTAATGACGAAAGAACAACTCGATGAGTGCATCTCAATCATCACCAATACTATTTCAGATTTTGAAAAGGAATGGAAGAAGTAACTTCTTCATTTTGAGTTAAGTCAGAGCCCGGCAAAATCATTTTTGTCGGGCTTTTTTAGTATTGGTCAGAGCCGGCTTTCTGCCAAACCGTTGGTATGCAGGCTTTTTTATATCAACTTTTTGGCTTCGGTTCTGACCGAGAAAATGAAAGTTAATACATATTCATGCACACGAACCGAAATAAGTCCGTACTTTTGCAGCTTAATTTATATATGTTCTGTGCAAAATTTTAAAGAATCAGGGCTATCGAATTCGATACTCAAAGCCCTAAAAGACCTGGAGTTTGACACTCCAACCGAAATTCAACAACTCTGTCTAACGCATTTGCTCCAAAAAAAATCTGATTTACTTGGTCTCTCGCAAACGGGAACCGGTAAAACAGCAGCTTTTGGACTTCCATTGGTGGAATATGCGTTACAGGGAGATACCAGTCATTTGACTTCGCTAGTATTAGCGCCAACGCGGGAATTAGCGTTGCAAATTACGCAAAACCTGGAGGCGTATAGTAAATATGAAAAGGGTATTAAAATAGAAACTGTGTATGGCGGTGTTTCTATTACCAACCAAATTACCGCCATTAAAAAGGGAAAGCCTACAATCCTCGTGGCTACACCGGGTCGTTTACTCGATCTATTGAGAAGAAAGGTCGTGAACTTTTCAAATCTCAACAATGTAGTGCTCGATGAGGCTGATGAAATGCTGAGCATGGGATTTCAGGAAGATATTGATCAGATCCTTAGTTCGGTTCCGGCTGAGCGAAATATCTGGCTCTTCTCTGCAACTATGCCGGCTGCCATTAAGAAGCTTTCCAAAAAGTACATGGACGACCCCGTTCACATTTCGTCAAAAGGTGGCGAAAACTTGAATGAGAACCTCGTTCATAAATTTGTACTGGTTGAGCCCAAACGCAAGTTTGACGCTCTGTGCCGAATTGTAGAAACGAACACTGATTTTTACGGTGTTATCTTTTGCCGCACAAAGGCTGAGACATCTAAAATTGCTGAGCGACTTAGAACGTTGAAGTACGATGCTGAAGCCATAAACGGTGATATGACGCAAAGTGCTCGTGAAACTGTGATGGGCCGTTTCAAAAAGAAACAAACGACAATCCTCGTTGCTACTGATGTGGCAGCTCGCGGAATTGACGTGAACAACCTCACACACGTATTGCATTACAGTTTACCTGATGACGATGCATATTACACTCACCGTAGTGGTAGAACTGCTCGTGCCGGTAAAGAAGGTGTTTCCATCGTGATTCTCGATCCGCGCGACAGGCGCAAACTCAAGTTCCTCGAACGCAAGTTAGACATTGATTTTATTGAGAGTAAAATCCCATCAAAATCTGAAGTGCTCAAAACGCGCATCGAGAACAGGAGTAAAGAAATTGAAAGAGCGGGCGGACAAACAGTTCCTGATGAACTTTTAGAAGCTTACCTCGAACAATTTAGCCACCTGAACAATGAAGCTTTGTTGCTTCAATTGATCTCAGCCGATATTGCCAAAATTACTGATGAAATTCCGGGTAGGGAAGAAGACCTGAACTACAAAGGAAAAGTCGGTTCTGACAAAGGTAAAGGTGAAAAGGCACCGCGCAAGAGACGCAAAGGTGACCCTAGTGATGTTGAAACGATGTTTATCAATGTTGGCCGTACTGATGGCTTCAACAAAGGCTCAATCATGAACTTCATCCAGGAAAACACCGGAGTTAGCAATGGCGCTATCGGTCAGATCCAAATCCAGGACCGCATCTCATTTGTTGAGGTAGCGAACCGTGAGGCGGATTCATTCCTTGAAGGATTGAAAAACAAAAAACACAACGGACGAAAACTGCGCGTAAACAACGATGCTGACCCAATCCAAAAAGGGCGAGGCAATAGCGGTGGCCGCGGAAAAAAGTTTGGAAGGCGAAAAAGAAGGTAATGGCGTAAGCTACTCTTTTAGCCGAATATTTTTGATTAAGGTGCAATGTTCATTGCACCTTTTTTATTGTTTTAAAGCCCAAACGCTCACCCAGTCATCTTCATAATACAACGTGTAATCGAACTGTGACTTTTGATGAAATGCCTGGTCTTTTTCTTTTTCGTTGACGATGAAATTGTACTTCTTGGAAGGATCAAAATCGCTGCGTTGAAGTTTTCCTTTCTTGTGATCGATGAGATTGGCCTGGTATTTTAGAATAGTATAGTGATACGTAGTATTTGTAAAGAAAAGCTCTCCATATTCAGAAGGTAGCGCATCAGCGAAATCATAAGCTGGTTGAAGTCGCTCGTAGTAGCTGTCAAACGTGGGCTTGAAAGAGAAGGCTCTGACCGTAAAAAACAGTATAGCGACAAAAGCAAATACGATGCTGAATCTCTTTTTGGGAACCAAATAATCGTTTTTTAAAACTTGTGCGAAAAGCATCACAATCGGAACCGAAAGCCAGAGTAGGTTGCGCGTGAACATCGGGGAACCAACGGCTAAGAGGATAGTCAAAATGGAAATAATAGAGGAGAGGAGAAGCCTGGAGCCTGCTGATTTGCGATTACTGATAATCGATACAATTGCGAGACCAGTTATAACTCCGCTCGCAAAAGGGCTATTATAACTTGCCTGATAAATAATTCCCCAAGTATTTTCACCGATTTCTTTGAGTAATTGGAGAAATGATGGCTTTTCGAGTCCGGAGTTTTGGGTGAATGCATCAAAACCGTTGAGGATAATGGGCGGAGCATAGAAAATGACTGTGATGAACATAGCCGGAATCAACAGTTTGAGAATTGCGGTAATTTGTGTTTCGCGATCTGACCATGAATAAATGATTAAGGCTACGAGCGGGATCACAAACGTTGGATGAGCGTACAAACCCATAAAGACAGAACCGATGAAAAGTACTTTTGCAAATGTGCTTTTTGGGTCTGCTTTTAGTTTGATAATTGCGTAAAAAGAAGTGATGAAAGCCAACTCCATCAATCCGTAACCTCTGCCTAGAAAATGGTATTTAGCTGTGAGGTAGAGTCCAACCCAAATAATCGTGGAAATTTGTGCTCTTTTAACTCCGTAAAGTTTACGAAACAACCAGTAAAAGCTGAAAGTTGAAATTGTTCCAATTATCAGAGAAGGAAGGCGGAGCTTCCAGGAAATGTCCATGAATGAGAGTAAATCTGCAAGATTGGCCAGTATCGAGTACAGAATGTGATTATTAGGTTCGTTGTAAAACGCAAAAGCTGCCACAAATCCGCGATTGACATAATTCAGGTAAGTAAACGCCTCATCATTTGTGACCGGTAATTGTGAAGCGTGATAGATACTCAAGGCCAGGTGAACGAGAATGATACTGGTCACGGTCAGAGCCTCCCTTGTAGAGACCACAGTTTTTAATCCGCGTAGTTTTTGGCAGAACTTCTGGATAAAGCTGCTCAACAGATTTTTAATTCGCTCAAAAAAGAAGAAGAATAGAACTCCGATTAAAAAAGCTATAAGAGTAGAAAAGCCAAATAGCAACTGAATTTTTTCTACTGTGAGGAAAGATTGTATTTTTTCTGTATCCCCATTGCTCCCGATTTTTGAGGCTAAAACTTCAATTAGCTCTTGTGCCCAAAACCAAATGTACAGCGATACAGCTGCAAGCATAAGGCAAAACACAAAAACCGAATATTTGATAATTTTATCCATGGCCTGTTCTTGTGGCCAAATTACAGAAAAATGATAGTTGGTGAAGAGTGCATTTTATTCGCTGAGGTAAGGCATAAAAAAACCCAAAACGGAATTCCGTTTTGGGTTTTTATAATTAGCTATTAGATCTATTTATGAACGATACCCGTTAAATCAAATTTAGTATTAACAAGTCCCTGATCATTATCTTTTACAACCAGGATAATGTCATTGAAATCCTTATCTCCGTGTGGGAGTAAAAGATCTTCAAATGTGAGTGTTAAATCGTCACAGCTATTCTCAACAAAGAGTAGATGCTGCTGTTCAGTATTATCATTGAATTGAGGTAGTGAATAAATGGTAGTACTACCTGACACCATTTTACCACCAGACCATCCATCAACTTCTAAATAAAATCCTATTACAGTATTTGCAGGAAATGCACCATTACCTAACTGGACCATGTCGCCCTGAGATAATCCACCACCGTCACTAACTTTAGTAACATTTGGGAATACTACATGTTTTTGTAAGTTCTGTATATCCTGCATTGTAGTAGGAGGATTGTTAGCTGGATAAGTGAAGTATCCAAAAGTGTTGGTTTTACCAGCACCTTCCCAAACGAACTGAACATAAACTTCACTTGACTGATCGAGAACAACGTTTTTAGTAGAACCACCCGTAAATAAATTAGGGTGATTGTTCATAGCGTTTTCTCTTTCAGGGAAAAGATCAGCGATGTTACCGAGGAGCGTAGAACATGGCTCTGTATCGATAGGATCATCAGGAGCACCTGTCTCTTTTTCTTTAGCTAATATTCTCAATCCACCTTTACCATGAGCGATAAATACATTTTCAACAGATGATTTCACAAAGTTTGCAGATCCGTCAAAGCTAAAGTTAGCCATGATTTTAGAGAGTGTATCTTTATCTAAGATGTATAGGCCTTCACTTCCTTTAGCTGCATAAACGTAGTTGTGATCGTAATCAACACCATTGAGTAATCCGTTTCCTTGTGTATTGAATGACTCAACAGGTGTTCCGCTTTGAGTGAATAAATCGTAAGAATGCAACCCGTAAGAACCGGATGAAACGTAAGCCATTTGATTTGGGTAATCTACACTCAATACTTTTTTACCGTCATCTGGAGCTGTAGGTGAAGCCAAAGGAACAACTGTTTTAGAAGATGGATCAAAGTTGTTGCCATTGTGAATGTGGAGATTAGGGTTTGAACCTGTTTCAAGGAATGTGTAGTAAGAACCACCCATCACACCAAATTTTGAATTATCGTAATAATCACTTTTTGTAACCTCTAAATAATTGCTTGGAGCCAGACTTACTTCAAAAACGCCACCTCCTGTATTACCACTTGCGCAGTAGAGATAATCTCCATCTCTAAATACGGAGTTACCAGAATAAGAAGGGATTGGAGCTTCCTGAGCGTTGCTAGTTGGCAGGCCACCGGCAAGATCGATAACTTCTACAACTCCACCGCTTGTGAAACTTGGGTCGTAGCCAGATGAACTCAGACTGCGGCCACCTACAACGTAAAGTTCATTATTTTCAACGTACAGCTCATTTAAATCTGTATCTGAGAAATACACACCTTGTAATAAAGTCGGTTGAGTAGGATCAGCAATGTCGATTACTTCAACTGCACCGGCAAAATCTGCTTCACCTTCGTTCCAGTGATAAGAAACGTATGCTTTATCACCTTTAATAGAAATACCCGTTGCTGATAACCTTTTCCCCTGAATAGTAGGAGATGTTACATTAGCAACGTAGGTGAATTCTGTAAGATTGGTTGTAGCTTTCTTTCCAGAACCATCATAGGCTTCTACAGGTTCATTGTGGTACGTAATACGACCTGAGAATTCATCGTAAGTATCAATGCGTTTGTCTGTATTGTTTAATCCTGTATCATTATCTGGCTTACAACCAAATATTGTGAGAACAGCGAAAAACAATACTGTTAGAATTTGGATCAAATATTTTTTCATAGTATGCAATTTTCACGAACTTATGCCGAAATAATGCCAAACGTCAACATTAACGTTAATTAACTGATTTGTAGCTTTTTAAGCTGTTTCGTGAAAAGACCTAAAATCTCAAAATAAGACCTGATTTGATACTCGATTCCCAATTTAGGATAAAAATTACTATTTATTTAAGATAGCATTGTTCTCTATAACAAACAACTACCAACTCGATCGCGTTGGTGGTTTTATAATCGATGACCGAAAATTGTTAATCTTCCCAGTTCTCCATTGGGACTTCGATGGCGAGCAACTTTGATTTTTCAGTTGCTTTTACCTGGATGGACTCAGTATCCCATATACCAACTGCATCGCGTTTATTGAGCGTTTCATCACTAACTTTAGCGCTTCCTTCTAGTAAGAAAAAGTACACGCCATTATTTGCTCCACGTTTTATTTTATAATCGAGCGATTTACCTTCATCCAGTTCAGCAAGATGAAACCAGGTATTTTGATGTACCCAAACACCTTCGTCATTTTCATTTGGGGATACAATCTGTGAAAACTGATTCTTCATTTTAGACTGGTCAAGCGTGATCTGATCATAACGGGGTTCAACGTGTTTCTTACGCGGAAATACCCAAATCTGCAACAACTTGCACACTTCATCTTTATTGTGATTGAATTCGCTGTGCTCAATTCCTGTTCCGGCACTAATTACCTGAACATCAGCGGCTTTGATAACACTGCTGTTGCCCATGCTGTCTTTGTGCTCCAAATCTCCTTCCAGTGGAATGGTTACGATTTCCATGTCTTTGTGCGGATGGGTGCCAAAACCCATTCCGCCAGCGATTTCGTCATCGTTCAAAACTCTAAGTGCACCAAAGTGCATTTGATCTGGGTTGAACCAATTCGCAAAACTGAACGAGTGGTGAGTATTCAGCCAACCGTGATTGGCGTGGCCTCTCGATGATGATGGATAAAGAATCTTTTTCATAAGTCTTAAATTATAAAAATCTTATCAATTCGTGTTGTGGCTTTCTCACTTTTGCCATGTGCTGCGTTGCATCTTCTTCGCTTCTGTAGCCTTGACCAATCATTGCTAATGGTCAGAGCCCTTTTTCCTCGAGCTTCAGGTGCTCAGTGAACTTGTGTGGATCAAAGCCTTCCATTGGTGAAGCATCAATCCCCATTTAGGCAGCTACTTTGAGGGTCTGACCAATAGCTAAATATGTTTGGAGCGATGTCCATTCCTCAATATCGCGCGTACTTTTTGACAAAACTGCACCTTTCATCATCTCTGCGTATTGTTGAGCTTGTTCATTTGGAATATCACGTACTTCCTGTGAAAGTTCGATGAACTTATCGATATCAGTTTCAGCAAAATCTGTACGGGAAAGGAACAAGATGAGATGAGAGGCATCCGTAACCTGTGGTTGGTTAAATGCTCTTTCTTTCAACTCTGCACGAAGTGTTTCATCTTCAATCACCCAAAATTCAAAAGGTTGTAATCCGTATGAAGATGGTGCTAATTGTAGTGTCTTCAAAATTTCTTTAAAATCAGAATCGCTGATCCTCTTTGTGTTATCAAACTTTTTTGTAGCGTAACGCCATTCTAAACTTTCTACTGGTGATATCTTTGTTTTTATAATGTTACTAATTTATTTGTAGGTACAAATATACGAATTTTAAATTTACATGTATATACAAGTAATTAAGTAAGCTTGTTCACGAATTATTAAAAGCTCACTTTTGCGCTATGAATTTTGGAGATCGATTTTCGAAGTATTTCAACACCATTGAGCCGTCAAATGACAAAATCCCTCAGGATGTAGATTGGCTATATCCATACGGGCAGAAGGAAGTACAGGAATGTGTGAGTTCCTTTGCTGATAAATATTACGCTGGCAGTCATGATCGCACATTTTTGTTCGGAATTAATCCGGGTAGATTTGGAGCTGGAGTAACAGGTGTTTCATTTACTGATCCGGTTCAAATGAACAGAATTGGAGTGAAGAACGATTTTGATCAGCGAGCAGAGTTGTCGTCTCAATTTATCTACGAGATGATTGATGCTCTGGGCGGTGCAGAACCTTTTTACAATTCGTTTTATATCGGGTCTGTTTGCCCACTCGGCTTTGTGAAAGATGGTAAAAACCTCAATTACTATGACGAAAAGCCGCTTGAAACGGCTCTGACCGATTGGATTACTGAGCAGATTGAGGCGCAAATAGATTTTGGTGCAAATCGGGAAATCGCTTACAGCATTGGCAAAGGGAAAAACCTCAAATTTTTAGAAAAACTCAATAAACAACACGGTTGGTTCAAACGAATCGATACTATTCCGCACCCGCGCTGGGTTATGCAATACCGCAGGAAGCAGAAACCGCAAATTTTGGAATCGATCATCGAAAAGTTGGGACCACATATAAAATAGCATTATGGACAAACTCATGTATTTTTTTGATCCGCTGTGCGGATGGTGTTACGGATTCAGTAAAGTTATTGGTCAGATCCATGAAAAATATGCCGATAAACTCGATTTCACTGTATACAGCGGGGGCATGATTACGGGAGATCAGGTAAAACCAATTGGTGAATTGGCTGATTTCTTACGTGGAGCGAATGAGGAAGTAGAGAAAAGGAGTGGAGTGAAATTTGGTGAGAATTTCAAAAAAACAATTGAAGAGGGAACGAATAAACTATCAAGCCTGGAACCGTCAAGAGCCATTTCAACCGCGAAAAAGATAGCCCCTCACATTCAGATCCCTTTCGCAGAACGCGTTCAGCAACGAATCTATTTTGATGGTGCAGAGCCGGCCATTTTGGAGTCGTATTTACCACTCGCAAAAGAGTTTGACATCAATGAAAAGGAGTTCAGAGAAAAATTCTACAGTAATGATTCTATAAACTGGGCTGTTGAAGATTTCTACATGACTAAACAGTTTGGAATTCAGGGCTTCCCCGCCACCATCATCGAACACAAGGGCGAATACTTCATGGTAAGCCGCGGCTACATGCCTTTTGAAATGGTAGATGAAAACATTCATAATGTCATCAATGATTTGCCACCGGGAGGGGGGTAGTGAAGTGAGAAGTTATTAAATTAGCTCGCTGACAACCTAATCGGCTTATGAATCCTCCCAATCGTTTCATCTCTATTTTGCTGGTTTTGATCTTACTTGTCGCATCGCGATGGTTTTACATGACCGGATCAACCTTTGTTATTGACGGAGATGAAAGTATCATGGGATTGATGGCCAGGCATTTTCTGGAAGGAAAAGAATTACCATTCTTCTTCTATGGTCAGTCCTATGGATTTGCATTCATCGAAGTGTTATTCATTTCGGGAGTTTATTCGTTAATCGGAGTTTCGGGAATTGCGTTAAAAGTCGCGATGTTGATCCTGTTCGCAATGGGGTTTACTTTCTTTTACCTCACTCTTTATGAACTGAATGGAAAACGCAATTCATGGTTGATCATAATTGTGACAGCTCTGCTTGCTTTGGCCCCATCCTGGGCTATTTGGGCGATGAAAGCCCGGGGCGGATATCACACTGCTTTTGCATTGAGTTTTCTTGCTACATTCCTGCTTTTCAATAATTCAATCAACAGGAAAGCAATTACATCAGTTTTTATTGGCTTGTTAATCGTTTTGATCTATCAGTCTCAGCCACTCTGGTTAGTGGGGTTATTACCCCTGGTAGCATATCAGTATTTGAATAAGACAAACTGGAAACCGGGAATAAATGTGCTTTTTGGATTGGGCATCGGGTATATTGGTTTTGTGATCCTGAAGAGCGGAATGTCGAGCTTTTGGTCGCCTTCTGTAATTAGTTGGGACAGACTTTTAGATTTTAATCTGATGGTTTTTGTTGCTCAGGTTTACAAAGCACTAACAGGAAGTTATTATTACGGAGCGTTTATTGAACCTGATCTGTCAACTAAAATTGTTGCATGGACTTACCTGGTGACAGTAGTTTTGAGTGTCTTTTGGATCGCGGTTGAGATTGTTAGGAAAAGGAAATCAGCCGATAAACTTTCAATTTTTTTGTTTGCTTCAGTTATTCTCTCCATTTCATATTTTACAGTTGTCAACCCAAATACTTTACGCTACTTACTCCCGCTTCAGGGCTTTTTGCTTTTGTTGATATTTTTCGGATTGCGAAAAGTACGCTACAAGGGAGTGGTTATTTCGGCTCTGACCGTAATACTCGCTATTTCAGGCCTTTCGATTTACAGCTTTAGAGATTTCGCTTATTCTGAAAAATCGAAAATTACCGATGTTGTTGAAACGGCTCAGGCAAAAGATGTGAAATACGTGTTTTGTGAAGGAGGTTTGTTGCAGTGGCAATTGATATTTTATTCAAATGAGTCGGTAATTGCACGATATCGCGGCATGACAGATCGTTATCAACCCTACATCGACACTGTAAATGCAGCATTTTTTCGGTCAGATCCGGGAGTTGGGCTAGTAGGGTACGTGCCGCCTAAACTGGATACCGCCAGATATGATGTCACGATCATCAATGATGATTTTTTTCTCGTTAAATCACCATCGAGAGGATTGTTGGAAAAAGTCGGGTTCAAACTCGAATAAGGCTATCGCTTAGATATCTTATTATGCGTGATTTGCTTTTGACGAGAACTTTTGTGCCGACCTTCGTTGAAATTTCGAAGTTTAGCGTGTTTGGTACTTCTTCCCTGTACGCGTTTGCGCCACATTCTGAAAGAGCTCGGTTTCATCTCTTTGCGCATCAACTCGATTACTTCTTGTTCCTTGAGCCCAAATTGAAATTCTATCGCATCAAACGTTGTGCGATCTTCCCACGCCATTTCTATGATTCTGTCGATCTCTTCAACTGATAGTTCTTTCATGTTCATATAACACAGTTGAAAAGTTTAATGTTTAACTTTTAAAAAAGATCCTTAGTTGAATATTAATAGAATTGGATATCTCAACCTCAACCTCATACCTCTTGTTCTTATCAATCAAACTCATATAAAGAAAAATCCCTCCCTAAAAATCATTACCTTTGCGCGCTCTATGCAACCGTATAAAACTGCAGCATATTACACGCTTGGGTGCAAGCTCAACTTTTCTGAAACGTCAACGATTGCGCGCAATCTCAAAGATGCCGGCTATGCCCGTGTAGGCTTTGATGAAGGCGCTGATGTTTACGTGATCAACACCTGTTCAGTGACTGACCAGGCCGATAAGAAATGCAGAAATGTTGTGCGCAGGGCACTCCGCAAAAATCCCGATGCAAAGGTTCTTGTAATCGGGTGTTACGCTCAACTCAAGCCGAAAGAAATTTCAGAGATTGAAGGTGTAACGCTCGTGCTGGGAGCCAATGAAAAGTTCAATGTCGCTCAGCATCTCGAATCGCTCGATGAAGATGTAAGTGGAGAATACATTGCCGGAAAAATTGGAAAAGTGAGAGAGTTTTATCCTTCGTATTCTTACGGAGATCGCACACGTACTTTCCTGAAAGTGCAGGATGGTTGCGATTACTTTTGCACGTTTTGTACAATTCCGCTCGCTCGCGGAAAGAGCAGGAGCAACAACATTGAGCAAACAATCAAAAAGGCAAGTGAGCTCGTAAGTACTGAAGTAAAAGAAGTGGTTCTGACAGGTGTCAACACAGGTGATTTTGGTGCCGGAACTGACGAAAACTTTTTCATGCTCGTTCAGGAACTCGAAAAACTCGATATCAATCGGTTTAGAATCAGCTCGATTGAACCGAATTTACTGTACAACGAAATCATCGAATTTTCGGCTCACTCCAATAAGTTCGTTCCACACTTTCACATTCCGCTTCAGTCCGGCTCTGACCGATTGCTAAAAAGCATGCGCAGGAAATACGACACAAAACTCTATGAGGATCGCGTACACACGATCAAGCAACTCATGCCTGACGGATGCATTGGAGTTGATGTAATTGTTGGATATCCGGGTGAAACGGAGGAGGAGTTTATGAAAACGTACAATTTCCTCAACGAGCTTCCTATTTCATATTTACACGTGTTCACCTATTCAGAACGCAACAACACATTAGCCAATAGAATGGATGGCGTGGTGCCGATGAATGTTCGCCACGAACGCAGCAAAATGCTCAGGATTTTGAGCGAGAAGAAAAAGCGTGCATTCTACGAGTCGCAGGTTGGAAAAGAAAAGACAGTACTTTGGGAAGCAGAAAAGCACGGAGAAAGTATGCACGGATTTACTGAAAATTACGTCAAGGTAAAAGCACCTTACGATGAAACGCTCATCAATACTTTTTCTAAAGTACAACTTGAAGAAATCGGCAGGGACGGTGTTATAAAATCGAAAATCCTTGAATTGGCTGAAGCATGAACCAAACAGAACTGAAAAATTTACTCGATAAGGTTGAAGATGTTGCTTTAAAGGCGCGTCAGCTCGTTTTGCGTGAACGCGAAAAACTCGATGCTCAACAGATAGATGAAAAGGGAAATCAGAATCTTGTCACAAAAGTCGACAAGATGAGTGAGGAGTTGCTCGTTTCAGAACTCTCAAAGCTTCTCCCCAATTCAGATTTCATCGCTGAGGAAGGAACAGCCGGTCATTCTGGGGGATCTGATCATTTGTGGATTATCGATCCCATTGACGGAACAACCAATTTTGTTCACGGATTGCCCGTTTACTCGATCAGCATTGCTTTGCAGGAAAAAGGCGAAACGGTTATCGCGTTGGTTTACCACATCAGCAATGATGAACTTTTCACGGCTTATAAAGGTGGAGGTACGTATCGCAACCACAGAAAAGTGAACGTTTCATCTGCTCAAAAGCTCAAAAATTCGCTTATCGCTACCGGTTTCCCTTATGATCCTGAGGGACATTTACCCAAATTCATGGAGCTCTACAGCGAATTGTTGTATTCTACACGAGGCTTGCGCAGACTGGGCTCTGCTGCGATCGACATGGCTTATGTCGCCTGCGGTTATTTCGATGCATTTTACGAAATGGGACTAAAGCCCTGGGATATTGCAGCCGGAGCGCTTCTCATCGAGGAAGCCGGAGGCAAAGTGAGTACATTTACCGGTGAAGAAAACTTCCTTCACGCTGGCAGGTTGGCTTGCTCAAACGGATCTGTCCACGATGAACTCATAACCACGATAAAACCGTATATTGGTACCGTATAAATCGGTTACCATGCGCAACATATTTCTGTTTTCTGTTTTCTTTTTATCGCTTTTCACGGTCAGAGCCGAACAGGCCGATACCGCAACGCGTGTTTACATCTTCGATATTCACGAAGCCATTGCTCCGCCATCGTGGAGAATAACACAGGAAGCTTTCAAAGAAGCCGATGAGTGGGGAGCCGATATCATTTTTCTCAATCTCAACACATATGGTGGTCAGGTCGATATGGCAGATTCGATCAGAACCAAAATCCTCAATAGCCCTAAACCGGTTTATGTCCTCGTAGAAAATAACGCTGCTTCAGCCGGAGCTTTGATTTCGATTGCCTGTGATAAAATCTTTATGCAACCCGGTTCAACTATTGGAGCAGCTACAGTTGTGGATCAGTCAGGAAAACCAGTCCCCGATAAATACCAGAGTTACATGCGCAACAAAATGCGCGCTACGGCAGAAGAAACAGGCCGTGACCCTGATATGGCTGAAGCGATGGTAGATCCTGATAAATATGTAAAAGGCGTTAGCGACAGCGGCAAAGTGCTAACGTTTACAACATCTGCAGCTATTGAAAATGGTTTTTGTGAAGCAGAGATGCGTACTATACCAAATGCTTTGCGCCATTTGAAGATCACAAACTTTGAAACGAAAAAATACAAGCCAACAACAATCGATAAAATCATCGGCTGGTTGATCAACCCGGCAATTAGTGGCGTTTTGATACTACTGATAATAGGAGGAATTTATTTCGAGCTACAATCACCCGGACTCGGATTCCCCATTCTGGCATCAATTGGAGCAGCTTTGTTGTTCTTTGCACCTTACTATTTGGAAGGACTGGCAGCTAATTGGGAAATACTATTGTTTGTAGTTGGATTGGTGTTGCTGGCACTCGAGATTTTTGTTATCCCCGGTTTTGGAGTAGCCGGGATTGCCGGAATAATCTGCATAGTTTGTGGGTTAGTTTTCAGCATGATCGGGAACATCGGTTTTGATTTTTCAGGAGTGAGTCCGGATAATTTCCTTGGCTCATTGGCTACTGTTCTGGTGGCCATAACCGCTTCACTAATGTTTGCTCTGTTCTTTGGAGCGCGATTGTTGAATACGGGTCCACTCAAAAAGATTGTACTCTCATCAACTCAACAAAAAAGTGAGGGCTACGTGAGCAATAAGAATGTCAATGCCACGCTAACCGGTAAAACAGGTACAACTTTCACAGAACTTCGCCCCGGTGGAAAAGTGAAAATTGATAATGAATACTACGATGCTTTTTCAATTGAAGGCTACCTTGCTGAAGGCTCTGATATCGAAGTTGTATCAACTCAGGGAGCCCAGGTCCGCGTAAGAGCTAAATAAAGGATCTGACCAGCCATACGAAAAAAGTTGTATATTGACAGAGCCAAAATCACGCGCTATGTTAAAATACCGGAAACTTACAGATCATGAGTTGACGAAGTTTGAAAAGCAATTCAATCGTTTTTTGGCAAAGAACTCTGTCGATGAAGAACGCTGGACTGAGATTCAGCGTAAAGAGCCGTCAAAAGCACGCTATTTAATCGAGCTTTTCAGTGACTATGTTTTCGATAATATTCTGGGAAATAGTCCATGTTTGGAAAAGATAACTCCAAAAGAATTCCGCACTTATTATTTTGGTAAAGAAAGTGTTGAGTTGATTGTTGTAAAGCTGACTCAGGATGCGCCAGAAGCGTTTACAAATGAAAATATCACCACTGTTTTGGGCGAAGCACTCATGCATGACCACCTCAAAATTTTCAGGGCAGAGAAAGAATATGAAACAAGTAGAGAGCAGGAGATGTACGCTGTTCTTGAAAGCGGTACATTTCCTGCTTCTAAAGAAAATTATGAGCTACTCCACGACTGGATTAGCTAAACTGAACTTTCGATAATACTTCGCTGAGCATTTCACGTGCTCTGTCACGTGTAATGAGCTCGTATTCTGCTTCATAATCCTTTTGACTGAGCTCGATGATCTCCTTCGCTTCTTCAGCATTGTAACGATCAGTAATTTTCACATCATAGCTTTCGTCACCAGGCATGGCTTTGTATGTGAGGAAGTAGTGTTTTAGTCTGTTCGAAACTTTCTCGGGCAATTCGCTAATGTCGCGCATATGACCGTAAATAGAATCGTCTTTCAGAACTGCGATGATTTTATCGTCAGCCTCGCCACCGTCAATCATACGAAAACCACCAATCGGAATAGCTTGTGCAAGAATGTTACCGTGTGTCACTTCTTTTTCGCTCAAAACACAAATATCCAATGGATCACCATCACCAACAATATCAGTCAAATCCGTTTTGTCCATGCAGTGTTGAGCAACTTTATCACCACAGAAAGTTCTCGGCAAAAAGCCGTACATAGCCGGCATGATATTCGAGAATTTTTGTGGTCGATCAATGGTCATAAAGCCGGAGTCTTTGTCTACTTCGTACTTCACCGTATCAGATGGTACAACTTCAATAAAAGCTGTTACGCGGTTTGGCACTTCATCTCCTAAATCTAAACCGTGCCATGGATGCGCTTTATAGCGCATGCTGATTTTCTTGAGGTAGTTCTTAATCTTTTCTTCCATAATGATAATATAGTTACAATAGAGAGCTCATGGGAGCTCCATATCAAATTCTGAGTATCAATTAGTGAAAGCTTTGAGAAAAACTTTCATTTAAAAAGGATGCAAAATTAGTGAAAAATAGCTGATTTGGCGGGTTTAGTTGTGATCTGATTGTTAAAAGTGTACCACTACTGTAAGCTATTTTCAAGAGATTAGGCTAAGAAATGGCGCAATAAAAAAGGGTCTGACCATAGTCAAACCCTCAGATGAAAATTATATAAAAACTACAGCTATGCTACTTTTTTGTCATAAGCTCCAGTTCCCAATTGATTGAGCATGGAGAAGTGACTCTTTAATGCGTGAGCAAAAGTTGTGTGTTGGTAATAAGGAATATTATAGTCCTCAGCCGTTTTTTTCACAATCTCAGAAAGCTTTTTGTAGTGAATATGACAAATGTTTGGGAAAAGGTGGTGTTCAATTTGGTAATTCAAACCGCCAATAAACCACGACAGTAACACACTCTTATGAGCAAAGTTAGCTGTTGTTTTAAGTTGGTGAATTGCCCAGTTGTTTTCCATACTTGTACCGGTTTGGGCAGGCTCGTAAAAACTTGTTTCTTCAATAACGTGAGCCGTTTGGAAGATAAGGGCTAAAAGTAATCCACAAATCATTTGCATGAATACAAAGCCAATCATGATTTGCCACCATGGCAAATCGATTAAAATGATAGGCAGCGCTATAGTCAAAGCTATGTACCATACTTTGTTGAATATAAGGTGAGAAAGAGCCTTTTTGAAGGTCATTCCTTCTCTTACCAGTAAATCTTCTTTATTATATCGAATTAGTTGCACAAAATCTTTTCCTAAAAACCAGTATAAGGTCATAATGGAATAGAAGAATGGAGCATAAAAAGCCTGAAATTTAAAGATCCATTTCTTTTTTTGAATAGGTGAAAAACGCATAACCGGATTGGCAATGTCGTCATCCATGCCATCCACATTTGTGAATGAGTGGTGGAGAACATTGTGTTGAATTTTCCAATTGATGTGGTAAGCACCAAGGAAGTTAGCCAAAAAGCCCAACAATTTGTTGACCCATTTTTTGTTTGAATATGCACCGTGGTTAGCATCGTGCATTACAGACAAGCCGATGCCTGCCATACCAAATCCCATGATTGTCCACATGGCCATTGTGCCCCAAAATGAAGTTACAACTCCGGTAAGCATGAGCACTAAAGGCGAAAAGTAAAGACTCACCATGAATAAAGTCTTTATTACCATGGCCAGGTTTGCGTGCTTCGAAATGTTGTTGTCTTTGAAGTACTGATTGACGTTCTTGCGAAGTTCTTTGATAAATTCCGGATTATCTTTCCGGTTGAATCTCAATGATTTCATAAATAAAAATATTACAGGTAAAGCTAAATAATAGTGCTTTTTGCTGTCGTTATTAGCTGCCAATAATACGCAATACCAATGTGAAAGTTGGAGTAAAATACGTTTTTTTCATAAACATTTATTAAAACAGTAATGTTGGAATCTGCCTGACCGACTTATAAACCATCGTGATAAAGGTTACAGTAAGGCTATTCCCAATAATGTAAATTTGTACAAACAAATAAAATAATAAGATAGATATGAATATACAACACTTTTATGATGATGCTCTTGCTCAGGGATCATTTGCCATTGAAAGCAATGGAGAAGTTGCTCTGGTTGATCCTTCGAGAGATATTAACCCTTACGTTGATTTTGCTAAAAAACACAATGCTAAAATCGTAGCTGTTTTTGAAACGCACCCTCATGCCGATTTTATCAGTTCACACCTTGAATTGAAAGAGAAACTCGGTTTGGATATCTACATCAATGAAAAGGTTGGTGTTTCGTACGATTTTAAAAACATGAATCATGGTGATGAAGTAAAAGTTGGTAACGTAACGTTCAGAGCCCTTTTCACTCCGGGCCATTCACCAGACCATAACAGTTATTTGCTCATCGATGAAGATGGCAAACAACACGGTGTATTTACGGGAGACTCGCTTTTTGTTGGGGACGTAGGACGCCCAGATCTCCGTGAAGGTGCCGGGAACATCCAGGTCAGTAAAAAAGAACTTGCCGGAATGATGTTCGATACGATTAACGATGTTTTCTCTAACCTCGATGATAACACGGTTGTTTATCCGGCTCACGGGCCGGGCTCGCTTTGTGGTAAAAACATGAGTTCGGATCTGACCAGTACCATTGCAAAAGAAAAATCTGATAACTGGGCTTTCCATATCAAAGATAAAGGTGAGTTTGTTGAAGCGTTTTTGGACGGGCAAAAATTCATTCCAAAGTATTTCCCAAACAGTGTTGAAGTGAACCGTAAAGGTGCTCAAACACTTGATGAAGCTGTAAAATCAGTGAATAGAGAAAAGGGAATTGAAATTCCGGCAGATGCTATTGTAATTGATGCCAGAGATGGAGAAGCTTTTAGAAATGGTCACGTCAAAGGAGCTATCAATATACAGAATGGTGAAAAAGATAAGTTTGAAACGTGGCTCGGTAGTATTGTTGGGCCCAATGAAAAGTTCTATTTGATAGGAGAGGATGAAAAACAACTCGATTTTGCTATTTACCGGGCAGCTAAAATTGGCTATGAAACGAATATTATTTCAGGAGTAGTGGATCCGCAAAATGCAACTGAAAGGGAAAGTGATTTAAATCTGGATGATTTCAAATCAAATCCTGATAAGTATACGATTATCGATATCCGTAATGCATCAGAAGTTGAAGGAGGTAAATTCTTCGATAACGCGATCAATATTCCACTTCCTGATTTACGCGATAAATTTAGCGAAGTGCCAAATGATAAACCGGTTGTTGTTCACTGTGCAGGCGGTTACCGTTCTGCAGCAGGAGCGAGTATCCTCAGCAAGCTCAAGGAAAACACTGAAGTTTATGACCTCAGTGAAGCTGTGAAGGAATTTCAATAGATGAATTGATTTGATTTTAGAGTTAAGGGTGCCGTAATTGGCGCCCTTTTTTTGTCATTTATCCTCAATCAATGCTACAATAGGTTTAAGTGTTTCGCTGTATTGCAGAGTGACTTTCAAAATACCGAGAACAGGTATAGCCAGTATAATTCCGGTTATGCCGAGAATTTGTCCGCCAACGATTAACGAAACAAGTGCTGCGAGCGGATTGACACTAATCTTGCTCCCCATAATATTTGGTGTAATAAAGTTCCCTTCTAAAAACTGTACAAATGCATAAACAGCTATTACGCCTACAGCATACCAGGCAGAATCTTTCGTGACGAGTGCAATTAGGAAGGGGAAAAATCCACCTATAAGGTTACCAAAATATGGGATCACTGTTAAAACTGCTGAGAAAATACCAAAAAACAAGGCGTATTTAATCCCTAAAATGAACAAACCAACAGAGTTTAAAACGGCTAGTATTAAAATCACAATAGAGAGACCGGTAACATAGTTTTGGATTACACCCTTTACTTCATTCGTGCGTTCACGAGCTGTGTTACTATTTTTCCATAAATGTGAAAGGAACTCAGAAAAACGCTCCTTGTAAAGCATTATCAGAAAAACATAAATTGGGATCTGAACACCGATACTGGTTATGGAAGAAACTTTGGAAATAACATTGGAAAAAAGCGGAGCCGCTTTACCCAAAGCGTTTTCCCAAATACTTAAATCCTGTAAGTAACCAACACCAATGAGTGATTCTATTTGCTGAACTGTGGAGTCGAATAAACTCGTGATCTTTTTCTGTATTGAAGGCAAATCCTCAATCAGCAAGTTCATTTGATAAATCGTGTAAGTGATAATTCCGCCAATGACAATTGTAGCTGTGAGCAGCACCAAAATAATAGCGAATATCCTGCCAATCTTGAGTTTCTCAAACTTCCTGAGCAGTGGATTCAACACAATTGAAAGGAGAAGAGAAAATAAAAGCGGAATCAAAAAGGCTTTTGAAGCAATTACAAAAACCACGATAAAAGTCAGCACGATACTGATGTGACTGTAAGTTTTTACTCTTTCGCGAAACTGATTTGTCATGTGCTTTATTTTGAGTGAATAAAAGTAAATAAACTCGTACTATTGTAACAGCCTATCGGTCAGATCCACGATCAGCTCGCTAACAAACCCAATTTCAATGAAGTACGCAGAAGAAATCATTATTGACCTACCGCGAGAAAAAACCGTTGAGTTATTTTCAGATCCTGAATCGATGAAGAAATGGATGAGCGGACTCAAAAAAATTAAAGTTATCAGTAGATTACCCGGAGAAAACGGCTCAAAAACTGAGCTTGAGATAGAGATGGGAAATCGGCTTAAAACCATGACTGAAACAATTCAAGAGAACAATCTTCCCGATTCATTTCACGCTAAATTTGAAACTAATGGAGTTGTCAATAATCAAGAAAATTACTTTGAGGTAGTTGAAGAGAGTAAAACAAAATGGGTGACGAATTCTGAGTTTTTATTCAGCAACTTTTAATGAAGTTTGTGGGCTGGCTCATGCCCGGAATGTTCAAAAAAGAAACGCGGAAAGTAATGAGAGCTTCTTAGAACTATGCTGAATCTCAAAAAGGTTAAAACTACCAGTTTTCCTCTTCCTCATCTAATAGCATAAGAGCCTCAGTGAGTTCACCAATAGTCTTTTGATCGTTTTGCTTTTTGGCTACAGCCTTCCCTTTTTTGTAGATGTTGATCGCTTTTTCAATCTCATCTTTTTGTTCGTAAAGATGGCCAAGCGTGTAATAAGCACCTAAATACTCAGGATCAATATCGAGTAATTCCTCGATGTGCCTTATCGCTTTTTCGTCTTCATCGATTTTACGATATTCTATTGCAGCTGCATATTTGAGAAAAACATCTTTGGGGTTTTTCTCAAGCATTTCAAGTACTAATTCTAACCTGTCGTGACTCATCGGGATTATTAAGGTTTAGCGACTCAAAGGTAAAGATTAATGCGCAATTAAAGCCAATCTATACGTACTTAATAGAAAAGCCATTAACAGTATTTATGATTTATTAAATGCTTCGTGAACAACTTTCATTATTTGTTTTTTCCTGGGGAAATGAATGACGAGTAGGAGGAGTGAGGCGAACAAAATAAAGGCGTGAGTCAAATTAGCTGTGAGCAAGTATAAAATGCCGGCCCAAACACCTGATACAGCAAAACATCCAAACTTGACAATCAATCCAGATGTATAAGCATCAAATCGCTCAACAACACCTTCGAGAGATTGCATGCTGACAAATGTTGAGGATTCTGTTCGTTTTTGTAGTGCGTAGCACACAATGAAAACTCCAATTGTAGCGAGTGAAATTACACTAAAACTAAGTTGATCTTCCATTGGGTTACCTGAAATGCTTGCACTGGTTTTGATGAAAATGATCCAGCCAGATATCAGCGATAGTAAAATCAGCACAACAAGTACTGAAGTCCATATCAGCCTGAGCTTTTTTATTTGGCCGTGTAGTTCTCCCATTTGATCAATTATTGTGTAAAAATAAGCAACGTTTTCATATCATTTGAAAAACGGCTATCTTGCGCAGCTTTTAAAATTACGATTTTGACTTTTATCAACCTTGGAGATATCCGCATTGAGGAACCGGTTACGGTTCTGACCGATATTTTAGTAGCAGCTGTTGCTATGTGGGCTTTCCTCAATTTGGGAAAGACGGTGAAATATCATCAGCTCAAGAAATATTTACGAGCTCATTTTCTTTTTCTTTCGATTGGAACTTTACTTGGGGGATTATTAGGACACGGATTCCTGCATTATCTTTCATTTGCCTATAAATTACCGGGTTGGCTATTGAGCTTGCTGAGTGTAAGTTTTCTTTCAATCGCAGTGCTTAAATATTCCTGCAACGCTTTGAGTAGCAGCGTCTATAAACTCCTTTTTAGATTTATTGTAATCGAAAGTATTTTAGCTACTTTACTCACCACACTCAACTTGTCATTCTTTTGGGTATCAATGCATTCTGTTGTTTTACTCATAGGGTTTTCACTTCCACTTTTAATTCGTAGCCATTTTAGTTTTACACCTACAAGAGCTCTTCGCTTTTTGTCAATCGGTTTGGCGCTAAATGCTGTATCTGCCGTGGTTTTTGCGACTGAATTATCCTTCGATATTTGGTTTAACCACATCGATATCAGTCACGTGATTATGGCCGTGAGCATCCCGTATTTTTTGCTTGCTGGAAAATTCATGATGAAATCGTCACCGTCAATCGTAAATTCGAAATAGCATGAATTTAAAGAATAATCTCATCAATTTGCTGGGAGTAATGGCTGTGATTTTTTTGGCTATAGGTATTACGTTACTCAATACTGAAGAACCGTCATGGGCCGGAAATGAGAAAGCTTATGCAGGTATTACTTCTGGCGTAATTCTCATTGCATTGCGATTTGTGATGAAAAAGAAGGCTAGAGAAGAGGATTCCGGATCTGACCAAAACTCTAAGTAGCGAAAATATTTTTTAACGGTCAGATCCTGCAGTTTTCCAAATCCCGTATATTTTTGCCGCATGAGTAAGAGGATGCTGAAATTGCGTTTACCAACAGATCCGCGCTGGGTGAACATTGCAGAGAAAAATCTGGAAGAAATTTTAACTGATCATGCTTATTGCGAGCAAAAAGCCGCTTCTACAGCTATTTCATTAATTGTTCAATTTCCTGAGTACACTGAGTTAGTTTCAAAGATGAGTGAGCTTGCCCAGGAGGAGATGGAGCATTTTCAGCGTGTTCACCAAATTATGGAGCAACGCAATATTCCGCTTGGCAGAGAGCGAAAAGATGATTACATCCACGAACTCAAAAAGTATTTCTCATACGGAGGCAGGTCACGCCTTAATGTACTTATTGATAAATTGCTGTTTGCCGCAATGATTGAAGCTCGAAGCTGCGAACGTTTTCGTGTTTTGAGCGAAAATATTCAGGATAAAGAACTCGCAGATTTTTATCACGAACTCATGAAAAGTGAGGCAGGGCATTACTCAATGTTTCTCTTGCTCGCGAAAAAATATGGCGATCCTGATGACGTTGAGGAACGCTGGAGAAAATTTCTCGATTACGAGAGTGAAGTCATCGCGAAGTTTGGGAAAAGTGAACGTATACACGGCTAACTTTGGGGTCGTTCATCGCGCTTTTCAAAGGCTGTAATTTTTTCTCGCCACAACTCGGGAACAGGAGCCGATTCCTGTTTAATTGGATCAAAACAAACGAGAACAAATTTTCCATCTGCTGCTTTGATTTGCTTTCCATCTTTCAGTATTCTGAACTCAAAAGAATACTCCATACTCTTTGTACCCAGCTTGATGAGGTTGAGTCCGCATTCCACGTGATCATCGATATGAACCGGGTTAAAGTAATTGATTTCATTTCGGGCAATGAGAACTCCAAACTTTTTCCAGTCGTGGTTCTTATCTATTATTTGCCTGAAGTAAGCGATACGAGCCTGTTCAACGAGGCTTAAATAAACAGCGTTGTTGACGTGACCCAGAGCATCCAAATCTCTGAATCTTATTTCAATAGGGGAGTAAAATGTCATACTTTTTGGTTATCCAGTTTGGCGAACTCTGAGTTTTTGCTGATGAATTCGGGAACGAGATCTTTCATGATTCTCACGAGCTCCACAGGAGTTGAGTTGCCGCTTTTTGATTCCAGTTCTTTTAATCTCGATGTAATACTTTCAATATCCTGTGGGCGAACCTGCGCGATCATTATTTGGGGGTGATGCGTATTCACCGTATTTTCTTCATTGGCGAGTAGCTCTTCATAGAGTTTTTCACCGGGTCGCAGACCTGAAAATTTGATTTCAATATCCTTGTTGGCTTCCAGTCCGCTCAGCTTGATCATCTTTTTGGCTAAATCGACAATCTTTACCGGTTCACCCATGTCAAAGATGTAAATCTCACCGCCATTTCCCATCATGCCGGCTTCTAAAACGAGCTGGCAGGCTTCAGGAATAGTCATGAAAAAGCGGGTTATTTCAGGGTGAGTAACCGTAATGGGCCCACCTTTTTCAATTTGTTTTCTAAAAATTGGGATAACAGATCCATTAGATCCCAAAACATTTCCAAATCTTGTTGTGATGTATTTTGTTTTATTGGCAACCTCATTTTTCGCCTGTGCATACATTTCAGCAATCCGCTTTGAAGCACCCATTACATTTGTGGGATTGACAGCCTTATCGGTTGAGATCATTACGAATTTCTCTACCCCGTATTCATCGCTGAGATCAACGAGGTTAGCAGTTCCCAAAATATTGGTTTGAATAGCTTCTACCGGAGCAGATTCCATCAACGGTACGTGCTTGTAAGCAGCAGCGTGGAAAACCACCTCAGGTTTGAATTCTTCAAATATAGCCCTGATGCGATCATAGCATCTTATGTCTCCAATTAAAACGTGACCTATTCCTTTTCCGTAATTCTCTGATATCTCTAGATCGACTTCGTAGAGTGGAGACTCTGCCTGATCGAGCATAAGAATTTTTTCAGGATAAAAACGAGCAACCTGTCTAACAAGACCACTACCAATTGAGCCTGCTGCACCGGTGATGAGAACACGTTTATCTCTCAACTCAGCACTGATCTCATCCTGATCGAGCCGTATTGGCCTGCGACCTAAAAGATCTTCAATGCGAACATTTTTAATCTGTTGAACATTGATTTCTCCGTTGATCCAGTCTGTTACAGGAGGAACATTCAGAACCTTAACCCTGTGGTTAAGAGCGCACTCAACAATTTCAGATTTTCGCTTTCTGTCCAGGCTTTGAACAGCTATGATGAGTTCTTCAACCTTGTTTTTTTTGAAAAAATTTTCAAGTTCATATCCGTCAATAATCAGAGTTCCTTCCAATCGTTTTGAGATTTTAGAAGGGTTGTCGTCTACAAAAGCGAGAATGTTGTAATTCTGTTCTTTTAGCCTGTCCAGGGCTCGTTTAGTCATTAAGCCTGATTCTCCGGCTCCGAAGATGACAACCGGAATTTGCTCAGTACTGGTTCTGACCAGTTCACGATAAAGCAACTTTACTGATACACGCATGGCGCCCATGAGGAAGAATGTGAGCAAAAAGTCGATGACGATTATTGAGAAGGGAATGAGATACTGGGACTCAATGTAAAAAAGCACAACATTTCCCGCAGCCATAATAAGCGTACTGAGGATGGAGGCAAAGAAGATGCGTTGAAAGTCGTTAAAACCTGAGTGCCTGATTATCCCGGCATAAGTTTTAAAAAGGTAGAAAGAAAAAGCTCTTGTAGTGAGGGCAAAAGCGACACTAACGGGTAAATAATTGAATTCAGTATCAGGTATAGAGAAGTTGAAGCGCAGGAAATAAGCTGTCACGATCGAAAAAAGTGCAATACCCAAATCGATGATCAGGATAATCCAGCGCGGTGCATTTTTGTCTTCTCTGAGTATATTCACGTATTTATTCTTTATACAATTCGAACAAAAGTAGCTGTTTTACACTTCAATCAAAGCGAATTCAATTGTAATTTTATCTTTGCAATCGCTCAAATGAAAACGACAAAGCAAGGAATGAAGAATATAGCATTAACAAGCAAGCACGAGGAGTTGGGAGCTAAGATGGTTCCATTTGCAGGATACAACATGCCATTACAGTACACTGGCCTCACTGACGAGCATCTAAATGTTCGCGATAATGTGGGAATGTTTGACGTTTCTCACATGGGTGAGTTTTATGTAAAAGGATCAAAGGCTTTTGATCTTGTACAAAAAGTAACATCGAATGATGTAGCCAAACTCACTGATGGTAAGATCCAGTACACATGCATGCCAAACGGCAAGGGCGGTATTGTAGATGATTTACTTGTTTACAGAATCAGTGAAGCGGAATACCTGATGGTTGTGAATGCCAGTAATATTGAAAAAGACTGGAACTGGGTAAGTGAAAACAACACAATGGGAGCTGAAATGATCAATGCTTCTGATGAGATGTCTCTACTTGCTGTTCAGGGTCCGAATACGAATAAGGTTCTTCAAAAAATTACAGATGTAGATCTCGAAAAAGTATCCTTTTACACTTTTGTGATTGATAAAATAGGCGGAGTTGAGAATGTGATTATCTCAGCAACCGGTTATACAGGTGAAAAAGGTTTTGAGCTTTACTGCAAAAATGAAGATGTTGAAAAGCTCTTTGATGCTATTTGGGAAGCCGGGAAAGATGTAGATTTGAAGATGGCCGGACTCGGAGCTCGCGATACGCTAAGGTTAGAGATGGGAATGGCGCTTTATGGTAATGATATCGATGAAAGCACATCTCCAATTGAAGCTAAACTGGGCTGGATTACAAAGTTTGTCGATGGAAACGATTTTATCGATAGAGAGCTTTTAGCCCAACACAAGGAAAATGGTGTTGATAGAAAGCTCACGGCATTTGAAATGATCGATAAGGGAATTCCCAGACAGGGATATAAAATAATTGATGCTGAAGGCAACGAACTAGGTGAAGTTACATCCGGAACTATGTCACCCAGTTTGAAGAAAGGTATTGGACTTGGATACGTGAAAGTTCCCCATCACAAAAGAGGAACTGAAATTTATATTCAGGTTAGAAAGAAGCAGTTGAAAGCAGAAGTGGTTAAGCTACCATTCATTAAAAAGTGACGGAGAAGTAATGTCAAAAGTTGAAGTAAGTTTTACGCCTGAAAACTATCATGTTTACGAGAATTTAGACAATATCGTAGTCGTAACAGATATTTTGAGGGCAACCTCTGCTATTTGTACGGCTCTGCATCACGGAGCCAGGGAAGTGATTCCGGTTTCAACTGTTGAAGAAGCTCGTTTTTATAAAAGTAAAGGCTACCTTGTTGGAGCTGAACGAAATGGTGTGCAGCTAGAGGAATTTGACTTTGGGAACTCTCCGTACAGCTACATGAACGAACTGGAAGAGCGAAGTGTGGTTCTGACCACAACCAACGGAACAAAGGCCATTAACATGGCTAAAAACTCGTTTCAGGTTGTTGTAGGTGCCTTTACAAACTTCACGGCACTGGCAAAGTGGTTGTCGCAGCAAGAACGCGATATTCTAATTCTTTGCTCAGGCTGGAAGGGGCGTTACAATCTTGAAGATACTTTGTTTGCAGGAGCCCTTACTGAGCGATTAGAACAGATGGGAACAGTTTCACTTACTGAGGATTCTGCTTTGTCAGCTAAGTACCTTTACAACCTTGCGAAAGATGATCCTTACAAGTTTTTGATGAATTCGTCTCACAGGAGAAGGCTCAAAAAACTCAACCTCAAGGAAGATATTCGTTATTGTTTATCAATGGACAATACTGATATAATACCTGTATTACATGAAGGAAGTCTTGTTCCTATGAATGAACAGGTGTTAGAGGAAATACGAGTATCAGCCGAAACAACTTAGGATTAAAACAGCTTTTCAATTTTTGAAGCTAAGTCGCGATCTTTTTCCGTTATAGTGTTACCGCTGTCGTGTGTAGTTAACTCCAGCTTTACTTTATTGAATGTATTCTGAATTGTAGGATGGTGTTGATTCTGTTCAGCTAACAGAGCTACTCCATTCAAAAATCTCCAGGCTTCATTGAAGTTTTTAAATTGCTTTTCAAGTACCAGTTTATTGTTTTCTTCTTTCCACATAACTTTCATTTTCAGCTAAATTTGAGAAATAAGAAGTAAATAGCAAAACCTGAGAGCAATATTATTCCTACAATACTGATTATTCGAGTTATTGGTTTTGGCCTCAGGTGCTTACTCACATCACTTGAGTTGATAACACTGTAGTTCAAAATAGCGATAATAGGTGCTGTGACAAAGGAGATGGTAGTTGCCAAATCGACAAGTGAATGCATGTTTGTTACAAAGAAGATTATAATTTGTGCAGCTCCCAACACGAGAACAATTAGCCAAAACCTGTAGTGGGCTTTGTGTTCCAATTGTTTTTGATTGACTAGTTTATTTGAGAGAGGAACCATAACGCGCGTAAATCCGTCCATCACCGTTAATGAGGTGCTAAACATAGTGGTCAGAGCCGCAGTTCCAATAATCGGGTAGCTCCAGTCACCGAGTGTTTCAGTATAAATAGAAATCAGTTGAGCGGCAAATTCAGATCCGGATGAGGATAGCGTGACATCAGAAGTGTAGAGGACTTTAGCACCCAACAACATGAAGCATATTGCCAGAAAAGTTGTTCCCCAATAGCCTACATGAAAATCGGTTCGTGCAGCTTTTACGCGTTTTGTCTTGCTCATTTTTTTATTCTTCTCAATTGACCAAATAGAATGCCATACACTAATGTCAAAAGGAGCTGGCATCCAACCGATAAGGGCAATGAGAAAGAATAAGTCTGTATGATTTTGCCAGTCAAAGGCTGGCTTTGTGATTGAGCTTTCACCCTGCGGACTTACAAATGCTCCAACTAAGGCTGTAACCGTTGCGATAGTCAATAGAATAATGATGTAGCGCATTACCTTGTCAAGAAGCTTGTACGAATCACGAAACAGAATGAGAGCACAAAGAATAAGGACCAAAACACTCCATTGCCATGCAGGTAAGTCAATTCCAATGATTTCCTGAGCTAATCCGGCTGTAACAACCGTAATAGCTGCCTGCACCGTAAACATGGTTCCTACCGTGATAATGGCAAATAATACAAGAGTCCATTTTCCCAGTTTTTCGTACCCATCTAGTAAGTTATTTCCTGTTGCTGCTGCGTAACGAGGCCCGTATTCGAAAAATGGATACTTGATGATGTTGGTAATAATCACAATTCCCAGGAGCGCAATTCCGTAAGAGGCTCCGGCACGGGTAGATTGTACAAGGTGGGAGACACCAATTGCAGCACCGGCATAAAGTAATCCCGGACCAATTGTTTTAAAAATTTCACCTCTTTTAATCACGCGGTGAAATTAGGGATTTCTAAAAAGAGTAACCAAAAGAAAAATCAAGCTGTGGACCTACACCTTTTTTGTAATGATTGACAATTGGAATATGTGCAATATCGTGACTGCCATTACCTGTAGGAAAGTACATTCCTCCGCCAATTGCAAGATCTATAAAGAATGGAGTATCATCTAAAACCATTGTTGTTCCTATCATGACACCAATTCCAACAGTTCTGGCTTCTTTGGTGACAGGAACTGGCGTGAGTCCCTGATTGTTTTCTTCTAACTCAATTTGTTTGTATAATGCGAATGGAGAAATGTATAGGTTCCCTTCATTTTCATGAACATCATTTATATATTTTTTGTAACTCATCTTGAAATTAAAACCTTCAAAATGATTAAAGTCACCACTGTATGCAGCAGGATCTTCACGATAAAAATACCCTGATTTTATTTTAAGGGAAGTTGTGGAACTCATGAACCGCTCGTAACCCATTACAAAACCACCTATAAAAAAAGAGATTGGTTCTATACTCAGTATATTTTCCTTAGGATACACATTTTGCTCTTTGTTCATGTTTACGTTTTTCTTCTTTTTATTAGAATCGTAGTAATTTTGAGCAATTGTAATAGACCCGTATAAGCAAAGAAGAACTAAAAAAAGCAACTTTTTCATATTACTGTGGTTTGATTAATAGTTACAAAGAAAACGTTTTTAGTTGCATAATAAAATTATCATGATTACAATACTTTCACCTTCTAAGACACTTGATTTTGAGAATGAATCACCTGTTGATCAATGGACAGAACCGAGACTGGCTGAATCAACGAAAAAGTTGATATCTCAATTGCAAAAAAAGAGCAGAAAGCAAATTGGTGAATTGATGAATCTCAGTAGTCAGCTCGCTGATCTCAACTACCAGCGTTTTCAGCAGTGGGATAGCAATCCTTGTAAGCAGGCTGTTTATGCTTTTAAAGGAGACGTTTTTCAGGGTATGGAACCTGAAAAGCTCGATAAAAGCGAAATGGAGTTTGCTCAGGAACACCTTCGTATTTTGAGCGGGCTCTACGGAGTATTGAGGCCACTCGATCGTATTCAACCTTACAGATTGGAAATGGGGACTAAACTCAAGGTGAACAAATCAAAAAACCTTTACGAGTATTGGAGTGATCAGCCAACAGTATTGCTGAATGAAGATTTCAATGGATCTGACCATAAAGTCCTGGTTAACCTTGCCAGTAAAGAATATTCTAAAGTGATTGATTCCAAAAAACTAAATGCCGAAATTATTACTCCAGAATTCAAAGATTTTAAGAATGGAAAGTTCAAGGTAATTGCCTTTTACGCTAAAAAGGCCAGAGGCGCAATGGCGGCATTTATCGCAAGAAACAGGATCGATAATCCCGAGTATTTAAAAACATTTGAGTGGGAGGGATATTCGCTCAATCATCATTTGACAAAAGACAATAACCTTATTTTTTCAAGAGGAGAACAATTATGAGAATTATCAAAACTATACCAAACGAGAACTTCACAGTTTCCATCTTTGACATGAATGAAAAGTATGTGGTGAAACTGGAAGGTGGCTCGATTGAGCAGTCATACAAGATTAACAAGGATGGCTTTACCGGAGTAGAAGAACTCGAAGAAATGCTCGATGATGAATTTTATGATCAGGCAATAAAGCAACACATTGAGTTGCACGATAATCTAAAGAAATCATACAAAAGGTTAAAAAAGAAGAGCAGCACTTAGGCGTACTGCTCTTTTTCTTTCTTTTTAGCCTCTCTTTTCTCCTCAACTGAACAAGGGTAATCAAAAAGACAATGTTCTTTTATGAAATGAGCCACTCTGGTCGGAACCTTTTCTTCCCATCCATCCTGGCCATTTTTAATCATATCCAATACATCATCACTGTAAATGGTGAGAAGTCTTTTATTAGCTGTAGTGATATCTTCAAGTTGTTTGTTATCAGTAAGATACTGAAATAAACCCTTGAGCTTATCGGGCAGTTCAAAGTTTTCACAATTGTGGAGACCATCGTGTTCGCTATTTGTTGCGGGGTAAACGTAGAGTTTTACGTTTCTGCCAAATAACATCCCGAAAGCCTCTAAAATTCCACCTTTTAAATGAGTGTAGAATTTACGATCAAAAATTGCTTTTAGATTATTGATTCCCAATATCACACCAATTTTACGTTCCCTGTTGATATTTGAGAGATACGTAACCAGTTTGTAATAGCGTTGGAAATTGGTGATGATCACAGTTTGACCGAGGGAACACAATATATCAACCCGATCGAGGAAATCTTTTTCATCGATTTTTTCACCTTTATTGATGAGGTTGTTGAGTGTTAATTCGCTCAAAACCGTGAGGTTTTCTTTATCTACATCTTTTTCCTTTTTGAATTGTCGATAGGCGCTCATGAACATATCGACATTGACGAGTGTAGGAGGGCGAAAGCGACCTCTCAACACGAGAATATTCTTTTTGTATAAAACTTCTGATGCTTGTAAGTTATTTCCATCAGGACCAAACATTGCAGCTGGTGTAAGTCCCATTTTTACAAGTTTCAAAGAAATAAGACGATTGTCCCAATCCTTAAAATCTGGGCCTTCCATGTTAAACATGTCAATTTCAACACGACCGGTAGCAATACTGTCCATTAAAGATTTGAGAAAATCTTCTTTATTGTCATGATGGTAATAACATGAATAAACCAGGTTGACACCCAGTCTACCAACTGCTTTTTGTTGGAGTAGTGTATCATTGTCATTGAGCTGACAGTGAAGTACACAAGTGTTCGGTTCTGAATCTGGACTCAATTGAAACCTGAGTCCAAGCCAACCGTGTCCCTGATTGGTCTTGTAGAAGTTTAGCGTTTCAATTGTGTTTGAAAATGCGAAAAACTTCGAGTTGTCTTTGCGCTCATCAAGCTTTGAACAAATATTGTCGTAATCTTTGACGAGCATTGCTTTTAGTCGTTGCGCACTTACGTAACGCGGACTTTCACCATAAATAGAGTCGCTTATTTTCATGTCATAAGCTGACTGACTTAGCGCGATCGTTCCTGAAGAAGCTCCTGCATGAAAAAATGTACCGGCAACTTCTTGCCCGGCACCAATTTCAGAGAAAGAACCGTAGATTTCAGGATCCAAATTGATCTTGAGCGCTTTCTCTCTTATGGTGAGTTTTCTGAAATCACTCATTTTGTTGTGTGTTAATCTCTTATGTTAGATTTTCTTTGATTTCTTTACGTTCGAAAGGTACACAAAGTTCAGAAGGAAACATTGGAATGAACAAAGAAATATCCATGTGCAATTGTTAACCTTTTTCGATTGGTTTTAGGGCTTGCCTAATTGAAATTGTCATTGAGCATTTAAAATGTCCTTTAGGACAGGCCTTGTGACCGTGCAGTCCGCAGGGCCTACAAGTGAGTTCTTCTTCTGTTTCAATGACGTAAGAATTGTCACTGAGCGGACCAAAACCAAAAGCAGGAACAGTGCTGCAGAAAATAGCTGTTGTGGGTGCGTTCATCGCACTTGCCAAATGCATTGGGGCGGAATCATTGCAATAGTTCATTTCTGCTTTTGCCATGATTGCAGCAGATTCGAGCAGACTCAACTTTCCGGCCAGTACCTGAACATTACGGTGTAGTGTGTTTTCGATGATCTTTTCGCATGCTTTGCGATCGGCTGGTGATCCCAGTAAATAAACTTTGTAACTCGATGGAATTGCATCGATTAATGAACTCCATTTATTTTCACTCCATTGTTTTGTGAACCAAACAGATGTTGGCGATAATGTGATGTACTTTTCTCTCTGAAGTTGTTCAACTTTCTTTAGTTCATTTTGACTGGGATAGAGCTTAGGTTTTTCAGGTTTTACCTGGGTAAAAGATTTTACTAATTGATGATTGCGCTCGATTTCGTGCGTTCCATCACCAATTTGGTGATCAAACTTTTTCGTAAAAAAGAACGAGAACGGATTCTTTGAAAAACCAATTTTCTCTTTTGCTCCGGATAGAGCTGTCAGCAAGCCGGTAGCCCCAAATCGCTGGAGGTTGAGTACGAGATCATATTTTTCGGCTCTGACCGAAGACAAGATACGCCTCAAATTTTTGTACTTACCATTTTCTTTATCCCAAACGTGAAGTTTTGCTAAAAATGGATGATCGCTGTAAAGTGAATGATTTCCTTTTCTTACCAGTAAGTGAATTTGAGCTTTTGGCAGACATTTGCGAATGGTTTCTAATATTGAGCTTGCCAGGATTGCATCGCCAATGAAAGCAGTTTGAATGACTAATATTTTGGAATCGGTTTTCATTGGAGATCGAGCATCTCTCTAATCATTGGTGAGAGACCAGAAAAAAGGAATTCTACTGCAATTACCATAACTATGAGCCCCATCAGTCTCATGAGAACAAGATTTCCGGTTTCACCTAAAAACTTAACTAGTTTTGTTGAAGACCACAGGATTACAAATGTCAGTAAAAGTACTGAAATTATTACAAGTACAAGTGTAATTTTAAGTGTTACGGTGTTAGCATCCTGCATTAAGATGATTCCATTTGTAATGGATCCAGGACCTGCTATCATTGGGATTGCGAGTGGCGTTATGGAAATATCATTGACGTAAGACTTGATATCCTCTTCGTTAATTTTGGTTGATGCAAGCCTCGCCTGGAGCATATCCTGGCCCATCAAAAAGAAGATGATTCCGCCCACTACACGAAAAGCGTGTATAGAAATTCCAAAGAACTCGAATAAGACCTTACCACTAAATGAAAAAGCAATTAAAGTGATAATTGCAGTGAAGATTGCTTTACGAGCTGTTTTGGTTCTTTCCTCAGGACTGAGATTCGCTGTCATTGTGAGGAAAACAGGCATTGTCCCTAACGGATTGAGGAGAGTGAAAAATGATGTAAAAGCCATCAATCCAAATGATAGGGTTTCATTCATGCTGCGCAAGGTTTAAACCGCTACATCGTAGTCGCGGAGTGCATTGTTCAATGAGGTTTTCTTATCTGTGCTTTCTTTTCTTGTTCCAATGATGAGAGCCACAGGTACATTGTACTCTCCGGCCGGGAATTTTTTGGTCACGCTACCAGGGATTACAACTGAACGAGCGGGAACATATCCTTTGTATTCAACTGGCTCATCTCCTGAAACATCAATGATGCGTGTACTTTTGGTCAGAACCACATTTGCACCCAAAACAGCTTCTTTTTCAACTCTAACCCCTTCAACCACAATGCTTCGTGATCCTATGAAAGCGTTGTCTTCAATAATCACCGGACTTGCCTGAAGAGGCTCCAAAACACCACCAATTCCAACTCCGCCCGATAAGTGTACATTCTTACCAATTTGAGCACAACTGCCAACTGTAGCCCAGGTATCGACCATTGAGCCGCTATCGACATAAGCGCCTATGTTGACATAGCTGGGCATCATGACAACGTTGCCTGAAATATATGCTCCATAGCGTGCAATCGCGTGTGGAACTACGCGAACACCTCTTTTCTTGTAATCTTTTTTGAGTTTCATTTTGTCGTGAAACTCGAACGGACCAACTTCTATAGTTTCCATTTCACGAGTTGGGAAATAAAGAACAACAGCTTTTTTAACCCATTCGTTGACCTTCCAGCCGTCACCTGTAGGCTCAGCACAGCGCAATTCACCTGCGTCTATCGATTCAATGACTTTTTCAATGTTTTTAACTGTCTCTTTATCTTTTAACAGGGAACGATCTTCCCACGCTTTTTCAATTATTTCCCTCATGGAACATTCAAATTTTTGCAAATGTAGTATTTCGCAATTGTGTACAACATTTTAAGAAGGATTGAATATTTTTGGCAAATGGCGCGAATAATGGCTATTGATTACGGGAAGAAGAGATGCGGTATTGCGGTTACGGATACACTTCAGATATCAACCAACGGGCTGGATACGGTTCTGACCGAAAATATTTTCAAATTTCTCAAAGAATACCTGAGTCAGGAAGATGTTGAAACGCTTGTTATTGGTGAACCAAAGAGGATGAATGACGAACCATCGGCAGTGGAGGAGCAGATAAAGGTTTTTATTCGCGGAGTGAAAAAACGTTTTCCTAAAATCAACGTTGAAAGGGAGGATGAGCGCTTTACTTCAAAAATGGCTATGCAGTCGATGGTGGAAGGTGGAGTGAAGAAAAAAAAGAGAAGAGAGAAAGAACTTGTGGATAAGGTGAGTGCTACGTTAATTTTGCAGTCCTATTTAGGGCGTACTCTTTAAGAAGAAATTATGATTTTACCTATTGTTGCTTATGGCGACCCTGTGTTGAAAAAAGTTGCTGAAGAAATTGAGGATGACTACCCAAAGCTGGATGAGCTCATCGAAAACATGTTTGAAACGATGTACAATGCTAATGGTGTTGGTTTGGCTGCTCCTCAAATTGGAAAATCAATCAGGCTTTTTATAGTTGATGCTTCACCGTTTGCTGAAGATGATGAACTGCCTGAAGAGGAACGCAAACAACTCGAAAGTTTTAAAAAGGTATTCATCAATCCCATAATCATAGAGGAAGATGGAAAGCCATGGAATTTCCAGGAAGGCTGTCTCAGTATTCCGGGTATTCACGAAGATGTTTCGAGAAAACCTGAGATAACGATCGAGTATTACGATGAAAACTGGGAACTTTTAGAAGAAACATACTCAGGAGTAATTGCTCGCGTTATTCAACACGAATACGATCACATTGAAGGTATACTGTTTACTGATTATGTTAATCCGTTGAAAAAACGAGTGCTCAAGAAAAAATTGAGTAACATATCAAAAGGTGCTGTGAGTGTTGATTACAGAATGAAATTCCCCGCTTTAAAACGATAAATTAAAATTTTATGAAAAGAATACTTATTCTATTTGTTTTGACTGCATTCACTTTTGCCTGCGGTAATGGTGGATCTGACAGTAAAAAAGAGAAGACTGATAAGGAACCGATGTCTAAAGAAGAAATGCTCTCAGAGATTACTAAAATTGAGAAAGACCTCGAAAAAAATCCTGAAAACAACTATGAAGGAAGAGCTGAGAGGTTGGCAAAAGTTTTAAAATCATATGCTGATGCTTACCCTCAGGATTCACTTGCTCCTGAAATGCTTTTTAAATCTGCCAATGTTTTCATTACGATCAAAAATTATGATAGAGCTGTGGGAACTTTCAACAGAATTGCAAAGCATTATAGCAATTGGATTAAAGTTCCTGAAACAGTTTACATGACGGGTTTTGTTTACGAATACCACATGAATCAAAAAGGAAAAGCTAGAGAATATTATGAAAAGGTGATCGACAATTATCCTGATCATGTTTTTGCCAAGGAAGCGAGAGTTGCTATCCAGCATTTAGGTAAAACGGATGAAGAACTGATCGAGGAGTTTGAAGCGAAAAATAAAGCTGAAAACAAAGCGAGTTGATCAACTAAGACAGAAAATCATCTAATTCACTTTCAAGGGAATTTCGATCTATCAGGTTGATATTCCCTTTTTCTATGAAATGAACTTGCCCGGTTTCTTCAGAAATTGTAATTACTTTAACATCACTGTGCTCTGATATTCCTATTGCAGCACGGTGGCGCAATCCAAATTTGGAGGGTATATCCTGCCGGTCACTCACCGGTAAAACACAACTGGCAGCTTTAATTTTATTTTCTTCAATAATTACAGCCCCATCGTGTAGCGGATTATTTTTGTAAAAAATACTCTCTATGAGCTCAACTGAAAAATCTGAATTCAATTTAATTCCGGTAGATTCGTAATTACTCAAATCATTTCGTTGTGTAAACACGATCAGAGCCCCCGTTTTGCGAGCCGAGAGGTTCCAAATAGCCCTGCTCATTTCAGCGTGATCGAGCTCATCAGTCGCTTCCATAGAGGAAAAGTTGAAGAAACTACCTCTGGTGGCTTTTCTCAAAAACTGGTGATTTCCAAGTCTTACCAGAAACTTGCGCAACTCTGGCTGAAAAATAATGATCACTGCAATAGCGCCCATCCCAATGAACTGTCCTAAAATGTTGGCAACGAGTTCCATCTGGAGAACTTCAACCGTTTTCCAAATAACGAGAACCACGACAATACCGGCTAAAATCCTTATTGTGATAGTACCTTTCACGAGGTTGTAAAGCTGATACAGCAATACAGCAACGAGCAGGATGTCGATAACATCGAGTAACCTGAGCGATATGAATAATGGATTGATCATTCCCGTCAAAGGTATTAAGCCTTTTTGATTTTTTGGGTAAGTTTAATCGCTTCCACAGCTTCTTTTACATCGTGGACTCTTAAAATAGAAGCTCCTTTTTGCAGTGCAATCGTGTTCAAAACCGTTGTTCCATTAAGCGCATTTTCTGCATCAGTTTCCAGTGTTTTGTAGATAGAGGATTTTCTGGATAAACCTACCAAAAGTGGTAATTCTAACAAGTGAAATAAATCGAGTGAATTGAGTAGTTCAAAATTTTGATCGATCGTTTTGCTGAATCCAAATCCGGGGTCAATGATAACATCGTGAACCCCTAATTCGGTTAGCTTTTTCACTTTAACTGATAAGTCTGAAATGATATCACGCGCCAAATTATCATAATCAGTCAGCGATTGCATGTTTTGAGGAGTTCCTCTCATGTGCATCAAGATATAAGGTACTTTTAGACTACTCAAAGTATCGAACATAGACACGTCTAAATTTCCGCCCGATACATCATTTACGAGTTTGAACCCGGAATTTACAGCACTTTCAGCGACTTTGGATCTGAATGTGTCAACTGATAAAATAGCATTTGGGAATTCTTTTAAAATGACCTCACCGGCACCACAAACTCTGTTGGTTTCCTCCTCAACCGCTACATCATCAGCTCCGGGTTTAGTCGAGTGTCCGCCAATGTCTAAAAAATAAGCTCCCTCTTTCAAGTGTTTCTCTGCCAGTTTGAGAATGTCATGGTCAGATCGCAATTTGCCGCCATCGTAAAACGAATTTGGTGTGATATTCAAAATCCCCATTACTTTTGGTTCTGAAAGTGAGTGGAGTTTTCCGTCAATATTGAGGGAATTCTTTTTGTGAAAAAAATTATCTTGCGACACTTCTAAAAACTCGGTTTTAAGCATGAATTCAACTGTTCAACAATACGATGATATCATCGCCAAATGTACTGATATTTTTACCAGGAAAATGCACGATTACGGTACAGCGTGGCGTATATTACGCATTACCAGCATAACTGACCAAATCTATATTAAAGCGAAACGCATCAAAACAATTGAAGAAGTTGAAGAGTCAAAAGTTGACGAAGGAGTTGAGCCTGAATACATCGGGATAATCAACTACTGCCTGATGGGATTGATTCAGCTAGATTGGGGAACAGCAGAGGAGCCACATGGCGATAATGAAAAAGTCAAAAAGGCTTATCTTCATTATTTCGAGAAAACGAAAGAACTAATGCTCGCTAAAAATCACGATTACGGTGAAGCATGGCGTGATATGCGTGTGAGCTCTTTCACAGATCTAATATTGATGAAACTCCTACGCATTAAGCAAATTGAGCACAACGAAGGCAAAACCCTTGTAAGTGAGGGGATTGATGCAAATTATATGGATATCATCAACTATTCAGTTTTCGCCCTCATACAATTGGAAGAAGCTCAGCGTTAAAATGCTGTTAAGCTGCATGGCAGAGCTGTGAAAAGGTTTTAAATTCGAGCGTAAATATTGCAAATATGAAATGGTTACTGTTTATCTCAAGAATTTTAGTCGGATCGCTATTTATCGTATCCGGACTCATAAAAGCCAACGATACAACTGGTTTTTCCTATAAACTCGAAGAGTACTTTGCTGAGGATGTGCTGAATTGGGTAATTTTCCAGGGTTGGGAGGTAGGCCTGGCAATGATTGTAGCCATTGCTGAAATTCTCCTTGGCTTTGCCACGCTAGCGGGTGAAAAATTTAAACTCAATAGTTGGGCGCTACTCATATTAATGATATTCTTCACATTTCTCACCGGTTACACCGCTATTGGAAACTGGTTTTTTGAAAATCCTGATACATCTTTAACCGGTACCTTTGAGGGCATTCTCGGTTTTAGTGCTGAAAACATTCACTATTTTAAAGACTGTGGATGTTTTGGAGATGCGTTGATGCTCACACCATTTCAAAGCTTTTTGAAAGATTTAGTTCTGCTTGTTTTTACAGTAATCATGTTTATTGGTCGGAACCGGGTAGTGCCAAATTCTCATTCGAGAGATCTATTCATCTACGCCATCAGTATCGTAATCCTTGGAAGCTTTTCAATTTTTGTTCTCGAATGGTTTTTCCCGGTAGTATTTACGCTTGTCACATTTGTCATTATGTTGACAATCAAGCGCCTTTCAACCAGTGACGAAAATAGAGGCTGGGTAATGGCAATAGCTGTTTTGCTCGTCTCTGGCGGATTTACTTATTACGCTTACGCACATTTACCGGTTGAGGATTTTAGACCTTATGCCATTGGTAAAAATATAGAAGAAGGAATGACAATTCCCGAGGGAAAAAAACCACCTCAATATGCGGTCAACTACACGATGAAAGATACCATTACCGGTAAAACAAAAGTTGTGAGTTCTGATAAATACCTCGAAGACGAAATATGGAAAGATAAACAGCTCAAGATTGTTGAAACCAGTGACCAGTTTCTTGTAGAAGAAGGATACATACCGCCAATTCACGACTTTGTTCTCGAAGATCCGGAGTCTGGAGAAGATTATACAACCATGATTCTAAATCAGGATTACGTACTATTTTGGGTACAGTACGATATGAGCAAAACCGAGACTGGCGCAATGAATGATGTGAAGAAGCTCAGTGAAATTGCGATGCAAAGCAACTTCAATGTTTATGGACTAACAGCAGCATTGCCGGGTGAAATTGATGAATTTAGACATAAATATCAACTCATGTTTCCTTACTTAACATGCGATGCCACAACGCTCAAAACAATTATTAGAAGTAATCCCGGACTCGTATTGTTGAAAAACGGAACAGTAAAAGGGAAGTGGCATCACAATGATATTCCTACTTTTGAGGAGCTTAAAAACCAAGTTCAAGCTTCATCATGAGTGAAAAAATAATTGCAGGAAACTGGAAAATGAATAAAAGTAGAAACGAGGCTCTTGATCTCGTTTCTTCTGTTTTAAAGAAATTACCCGATACATCAACTAAAGTAGTTTTTGCTCCACCTTACCTTTATCTCGAAGAAGTAGCACGAATGTGTGCCGATTTCTCAAATGTAAAGGTCGCTGCACAAAACTGCTCTCACTACGATAAAGGCGCTTATACAGGCGAAATATCAGCTCAAATGATCGCTTCTGTGAATGCTGATATGGTCATCATAGGCCATTCAGAACGCAGAGAGTATTTTGGCGAAAAGGAACTCATCCTCAGCGAAAAAGTCAACAAAGCGCTTAAGTATGATCTGGAACCAATCTATTGCGTTGGTGAGTCGCTCGATCAACGCAAATCAGGAGAGCACTTTGAGGTCATCGAAAATCAAATAGCAAAAGCACTTTTCCATCTCGATGAAGAGAGTATGAAAAAAGTAGTGGTTGCTTACGAACCCGTTTGGGCAATCGGTACAGGTGAAACAGCAACTCCTGAGCAGGCCCAGGAAGTTCACGCATTCATCAGAAAACTTTTAGCTGATCAATATGGTGAAGAGATAGCTAAGTCCATCTCTATTTTATACGGAGGTAGCTGCAAACCGGCTAATGCCAAAGGCTTATTCGCTCAACCTGATATCGATGGTGGTCTAATAGGCGGTGCCTCGCTCGTTGCTGAAGACTTCGTGAAACTGATTGAAATGCGCTCATGAATTGGATAGAAGTCGCATTTACGATACAACCGTCAGAACCGTGGGCAGACTTACTACCACAGGATCTGGCCGATTTGGGTTACGAGAGTTTCTCTGAAGAAAACGACAAACTTTTAGCTTATGTCTCAGAAGACAAGTACAGCGAAACTGATCTCGATGCGTTGATTAATCAGTTACCCAATCACGTTCAGGTCAATTACACCACCAAAACAATTGCTGATCAAAATTGGAATGCTGAGTGGGAAAGAAACTTTGAACCCATTAGAATTGGAAAAAAACTATTGGTCAGAGCCCCATTCCACGAAGCCGATGACTCCGTAGAGATGGAATTGGTCATCGAGCCCAAAATGGCTTTTGGTACGGGGCATCATGCTACCACAGCTCTCATAGCTGAGCGACTGTTGGATATGGATCTGACCGATAAACGAATTCTCGATATGGGCTGCGGAACCTCAATCCTCGCAATCATAGCCAAAAAGCGTGGAGCCGGAGATATTCTTGCAGTTGATATTGATGAATGGTCGGTGAGGAGTTCTGAAGAAAATATAGTGATCAATAATACGCCCGGTATTGATGTTCGTTTAGGTGATATTGATGTGGTTCCAGCTGATGATAAGTTCGATATGATTATCGCGAATATCAATCGCAACATTATTTTAAGGCATTTGGAATATTATGCAGCGCTGCTCAAAAAAGGTGGAGTTTTGTTGACTAGTGGGTTTTACGATAGCGATGTGCCTGTTGTTGATGAAACAGCGCAAAAGCTTGGCCTGATTCATGTTGATATGACCACGAAAGATAAATGGGCAAACGTGCTCTACAAAAAGGAATAAGTAATTATGCGAATTTTATTATCTGTCATTTTTGTTTTGTTATCGCTGGCTGGATCAGCACAGGATTTTTCTAACGAACCTGAAGATTTCATCAAGGATCTCGATAAATTGATGGGGAGATCCAATAACCGCGAAACCAAAGAATTGATAGATAATTTAGAGCCCATTTTTCTCGAGCAACTCTCGGGAGATGATCAAAAAATCATCATTGATAACACAAAGAACTTTACCAATGAATTGCGTTTTCGCTCCTTCCCTGATCTTCACGATTACTTTTGGGCGATTATTAATTTGCATAACCAGGGACAGTTTGGAAAAAGATTCAAACCCTGGAATTCAGTCATCGATGAAATGGATGATGACAGGCGGAATAAAAGGGATCTGACAAGGTTTATTGAATTTAGTCGTTATTTATTCAAGGACAACTCATTCTATCAAACCCGAACAGGATCTGTCAAATGGTTTACACGAAGTGGCTCATGGACGCTCAAATACGATGGTAAGCCGATCATTGAAACCAACGAAATTGATCTAATATGTCATTCAAAAGGAGATAGCATTAAAATTCTTTCAACGAGTGGAGTTTATGATGTTGAAGAAGAAGAGTGGACCGGTAAAAATGGAAAAGTAACATGGGAACGAGTAGGCTTTGCTCCAAATGAAGTTTTTGCAGAGCTATCTGATTACAAAATAGACATGCGCCACCCTGAGTACGAAGCAGACTCAGTTGTTTTTCACAATTCGTATTATTTTGATAATCCACTTCAGGGAAAGTTTGAGGATAAGGTTTTTCCGCAACCTAAAAGATCGATGTTATCTTATCCACGCTTCAGCAGTTACTCAAGGCGTTTACCTATTAAGGGAATTATCAAAAATGTAGATTATGATGGTGGTTTTTCTCAGCAGGGAGCTAAATTTTTGGGCACCGGAACGGGAAATACCCCTGCTAGATTAATATTGAATTACAAGGCCAATCCACTCATGATTGTGACGAGCAATAACTTTCTTATTGCACTCAATAAAACAAATGATAAGCCCGGTGCTGATGATAATGAAAGACAGGGAAACAGACAAAAAAGCAGAATTGTAGCCGGTGATGCTCGTGTCACTATGATTCTGGATAAAGATTCCATCACACATCCCGGATTGAAGTTTACTCTCTTAACTGATGAACGACAAGCCCGCCTTGTTCGCCAATCAAAAGGAATGTCATCCACACCTTATTACAACTCTTTTCACGAAGTTGAAATGGAGTTTCCGCTCATGGTTTGGAATATTGATGATCCTTTGATCAAGTTTACAGCTCAAATGTCTGATAAACAAGCTTCATTTACCTCAAATTCTTATTTCCGCGAGCGCAACTTTGATATGCTCAGCGGTGCCGGAACTCGCTTGCCGTTAGTTGAAATAAGGAGTTGCTCCAAAAAATTTGACACTAATACCGTTACACTCATGCAAATGTGTGAATGCATGAAGTTACCGCCCACACAAGTTGAGCCCATGATGTTGCGCTATACAATTCGCAGGTATGTAGATTACAACAGTGACAATAAAACAATCAAAATCTTTGATAAAGTTCACAACCACGTACTCAACAAGTCAAAACTGAAAGATTACGATGTACTCAGGATAATATCAAAGTTGCCAAAACAAGATTCAAAGCCAAATGCCAGCCTTAGTCTTTTGAATTATGACCTGACAATCAACGGAGTCAATAGAATTCTATTAAGTGACTCTCACCGTGTGCAAATCTTTCCTGATGAAGGTAGAATCGTCATGAAAAAGAACCGCGATTTTAATTTTAGCGGAATGGTAAGTGCCGGTAAAGCTGAGTTTTTTGGTAAAGAATTTGAATTCAGCTACGATGGTTTTGAAGTGAAAATGCCAATCGTTGATTCGCTTCAGTTATGGGCAACCAGCAATAAAAGAGATAATCGAGGTAAATTTAGAACCCTCATTCAAGATTTGCGTGGCGGACTCGAAATCGATAAGCCGGGGAATAAATCAGGGTTGAAGAATAATCCGCGTTATCCGGTATTTACCAGTGAGCAGGAGTCTTATGCTTATTACGATCAGAACGCTGTGCTGGGTGGCGCATACGATCGCGATAAGTTTAATTTCCAGCTAGAACCGTTTGAGCTGGATAGTCTCGATAAATTCAAAAACGAACAAATTCGATTTGACGGAACCTTTAGTTCAGGTGATATTTTCCCTGATCTGGAAGAAACGCTCCGTTTACAGGAAGATTATTCACTCGGTTTCAAGCGCGAAACAGGTCCTGAAGGATTGCAAGCTTACGGAGGAAAAGGCGTTTTTAGAGATGAGCTAAAACTCAGTAACGAAGGACTTAAAGGTAACGGATCTATCAAATATCTTACCTCGAGTGCAAAATCTAAAGGATTTATTTTTTATCCGGATTCAGTAAATGGTGTCACAGAATCATTCAATGTTGAAGAGCAAAAAGCACCTGTCGAATACCCAAATGTAAGTGCTGATAGTACATACCTTCATTGGATGCCCTATAAAGACAAAATGGAAGTATCCTCAATTAAAGGACGTGATCCAATAAGCATGTATGCCGGTACAGCTGAGCATACAGGAACTATTCGGTACACACCAACCGGAATGAGCGGGAGTGGAAAAAACAGCTTTAGCGGTGCTAACCTCTATTCTGAAAACATGAAATTCAAGCTACTGGAGCTCACAGCCGATACATCTGATTTTGAGCTTCAAAAAGAGATGTTTGGAGATGTGAACTTCAGCTCAGAAAACCTTCAGGCCAAGGTCAATTTTCAGGATCGAAAAGGAGAGTTTATTTCAAATACAGGTCGCAGTTTAACGAAATTTGGAGCTACGCTTTATCAAGCTTACCTCGATAGGTTTACCTGGTATATGGATCGTGACGAATTCGAATATTCAGCTGAAGGCGGAACAAGAGCTCAGGGAGCTGATGCCGTTCAGGTTGAAGGTGCTGAGTTTGTGAGTACTCACCCAAAACAGGATTCTCTAAGATTCTTCGCTAAGGCAGCAATTTACAATGCATCTGATGTTCAGATCCGAGCCAAAAAAGTGGAAAACATCAACGTTGCCGATGCTTCAATCATTCCCGGAGACGGTAAAGTGACGGTGAACAAAAACGCAAAAATGAAAACCCTTGACTCTGCTCGCGTAATTGCTAACACCAAAACAAAATATCACACAGTTTTCAATGCTACTGTTGACATCTCCAGTAGATGGGATTATGCCGGAAATGGCGATTACAATTACAAGGATCTGAACGGAACAACTCAACAAATTCACTTCAATACCATTAAAGCAAACGATGAGCGACAAACCGTGGCTTTTGGAAAAATCTTACCAGAAGATGAGTTTACACTGAGTCCGCAGTTTGGTTTTAAAGGGGATGTTGAACTGGAAGCAGCCGAGAAAAATTTGCTTTTTAAAGGAAGTGCTATCATCAAACACGGTTGTTCAAACTTACCAACACAATGGTTTGCCTTTGAGAGTAGAATTGATCCCATGGATATCAATATTGAAATTGAGGATGAAGCGAAAAATGAAAATGGAAACTTAATCACGAACGGACTGGTGCTTCCAACAGATTCGGGAAGTGTATATGGCACATATCTCTCTTCACCTTATTCTGAAAAAGATATTGAAGTCGTTAAAGCACGCGGTTACCTCGTTTACAATGAACCTACAAAAGAATACCGCATTTCCAGTTTTCAAAAACTCAATGAGCGCTCTATGCCCGGTAACTATGTGGCATTGAATACAGAGTCGTGCCTGCTGGAAGGAGAAGGTAAAATGGATGTTACTTTTGAAACTGGAAGAGTTGGAGTGGAACCGGTTGGAACCTACACATTCAATACCGTGAACAAAAATCTAAGTATGCACTACTTATTGAGAATGGATTTCCTTTTCGATGACAAATTGCTCGATATACTTGTAAAAGAAATTCAGGAAGCAAAAGATATGAAACCTGTCAATATTGATAATCAGCTTTACACAACTGCCTTGCGTAATTATGTGGGCAAAGAAGAGGCTGATGAGTTGTTAGGTAGAATGAGTCTCGGGAAAAGAGTTAAACTTCCTGAAGAGATTGAGTCGAGTTTCTTCTTCAGTGATATCGAGATGAAATACGATGCTGAAAATGATTACTACGTTACAGATGGCAATATCGGTTTGGGGTCATTAGGTGATGAAATGCTCAACAAGTATGTCAAAGGAGGAATCTCTTTCGAAAATAAACGCAGAGGAACTGATTTCATGATTTACCTGGATTTGCCACAACACTTTTACATACTCGATTACAGAGCTTCTACCGGTATCATGCAAATTCACACTGATAACAAAGAGTTCAAAACAACGCTCAACGATCTCAAGATGGATGATCGCAGAATCAAAGCAGATAAAGAAATGCGTAAACAATTTGTGTATCAGATTGGTAGCAGGAGGCTCAAAAGTGAAGCAATGCGAAAATTCGAAAAGATTGAATAAATTCTTAATTTGCAAGCAACTAAAGACGAATTATGCCGCTCTACATAACAGCTACATTTATTCTTTTAGCTTATTTGATAGGATCAATACCAACTTCAGTTTGGCTTGGTAAGTTGTTCTACTCAATTGATGTACGCCAATATGGAAGTGGAAATGCCGGAGCAACTAACACAATTAGGATACTGGGTGCAAAAGTTGGAGTTCCGGTTCTGATTGTTGACGTATTAAAAGGATTTTTTGCAGTTCGCCTTGCGTATTTAGCTCCTTACGAAATTTCAGAGTCATCGTTTATCGCATTTCAGTTAGCGCTGGGGACAGTAGCACTCTTAGGACACGTTTTTCCGGTTTTTGCTCAATTTAAAGGCGGAAAAGGAGTTGCTACTTTACTCGGTTTTATGCTCGCAGTGCAGCCTCAAGCCTCATTAGTTTGCTTGGGAGTCTTTACTTTGGTGATTTTCATGTCAAAAATAGTTTCGGTTTCCTCTATGACCGCAGCTATAAGTTTCCCATTTATCATCATCTTTGCAATAGAAAATTCAACCCCGGCTTTGACTGTCTTTTCAATACTGGTAGCAGTAGCTGTAATAATAACGCACAGAAAAAACATTCAAAGACTATTAAAAAATGAAGAGTCGAAAGTGAATTTTAGAAAGAAAGAACAATAGATCACAAATGTTTATAAATGGGGGCAAATTGGTATTGCTGTTTGCTACACTGTTTTTCACAATAACAGTAGTAGCCCAGGATCGTGATACCAAAGAAACAGAAAAAAGAGCGCAAGAGCTGTTTGAAAAGGGGCAATACAGCGAAGCAAAAAAACTCTACAGTAATTTGGTCTCGCTCTATCCAAAAGAGCCGAATTACAACTTCAAATATGGAGCGTGTATTCTTTACACGAGTCCAGATAAAACCAAAGCGCTCAAATATCTCGACTACGCTGTGAGTAGGCCTGATGTTGAACCATTAGGCTTTTACTACGCTGCTCAGGGTTATCACTACAACTACAGGTTTGATAAAGCGATTAACTTTTACGAACAATTCAAAGACAAAGGAAGGAATCGTACAGTTGAGGATTTGAACACATTCCGTAAGATTCAAATGTGTCAAAATGGAAAAATGCTTTTTCAAAACGTAACTCAGCCAATTGTCAAAAATGTCAAATCAATCTCCCGGTCAGATTTTTACCTGAGCTACAAGTTTGAAAATGCGCCTTATAAATTCCTCAAGACACTCAACTCAATTTTGACCGATGAAGATAAAGATCGCGAGTACAAAGGAATCATGTACAAGCACAACGATCGTGATACAGTGTGGTACGCATCATACGGTGAAGAAGGCGAGTCTGGACTCGATATCTATTTTGCACGCGTCAATGAAAACGGAGAATTAAAAGATCAAACAAAATTACCGCGCTCCATCAACACACCTTACAATGAGGAATTCCCATTTTTCGATTACAGTACCAATACGCTGTATTTCGCTTCAAAAGGTCACACCAGCATGGGAGGGTATGATATTTTTAAATCTGAATTTGACCCGGCAACAAATTCATGGTCAGATCCTGAAAATATGGACTACGCCATCAATACTCCCGATGACGATTTCCTCTACGCAGTTTCTCCAGATGAAAAAGAAGCAATTTTCACCAGTTCGCGAAACAATGACTTTGGAAAAGTCAATGTTTACACGATCGATCCGGTGAAACGTCCATTGCAGCAGGTAATCCTCTCCGGTAAGTTTGAAAGTGAGAAGTACGACCTTGCCAATATAACTGTTCAACGAATGCCTTCAGAGGAAGAAGTGGGAACGTACAAATCAGATCTAAAGGACGGCAGTTACGTTTTTCAACTAAAAGGTGGCGAGAAATACCGATTCCTCGTAAAACCTGATAATTCTGATGTCACTCATGCCGGCATGGTTGAAGTTCCAGAGCTAACCGAGTTGAGACCACTCAAGCAGGAAATGAAAATCGTTGATGAAAACGGTTCTGACCGCTTGATCATCAAAAATCTTTTCGATGAAAAAGCTACTGATGCTGATGAAGAATTGATGGCCAATTTCCTCAGCAACTCAGCTTCGTTGTCGCCAACAAAAGTTTCCAAAAACATCAACAAAACAAATGATGAAATCATAGCTGAGGTTGAAGAGGGAGCGAATAAACTCGAGGAACGCAAAAATGAATTTGCAGACTTGCGCGATAAGGCCTATCAACTGGCATCTGACAAACTCGATCAAGCAGAGCAACTCAAAAATGAAGGCCAACTTTCAAAGGATAGAAAAGAACAGTACGAGCAACTTGTTTTTGAAGCAAACACTTCAACAGCTTTGGCTCAGCAACTCGAGCGAGAGCGAATCAAGGCAGAAAAAGACGAAGAACGCTACCGTAATACGGGAACACAGCTCAAAGATTTTAAGAGCAACAATAACCGTGAAGAAATCATCAAAAATTACGAGGAGCTCAATTCTCAAAAACTGATCCCTAAAAAAGAACCTTTAACTGTTGCAAAGAGAAATTTCAGAGATCAGTCAGAGCGCAATGAAACAAATGCCCGCGAGTTGAGAAACCGCTATGCCGATTTGCAGGCGGCAGAAAAAGAAACTGAAAAGAACATCGACTTTTACGAGGGACAGGCTGAAAGAGCTCGCAAAAAACGCGACCGCGAACAGTATGAATTGCAAGCACAAAATGCCAAAGCAGAGCTGGAAGATGTCAAATCTGAACTTGAGAGAGTTGAACCAAAACTAAAAAAACAAACCACTAAGGCTGATCAGAGCCAGAAGCATTTAGCTTACATGGATGATGTCTCTAAAGGGTTAAAAGATGTTGAAGTTCAGGATATTCCAGATCAACAAAAGCGTGACCTCGAAAGACGTACAGATGAAGAATCTATTGCTATCCTGGAAACGAAAGAGGCCCTAGAAATCAAAGATGTTGAACTCGAGGATGATTCATTGCAACTCGCCCAGCAGAGTCCTGGTGAAACTGATCAGGCTCAGGATACAGAAGAGCCAACGGAAAGTGAATCTACTGAGCAAACTGAACCGGATGAAGTTCAGGAGTCAACCCAGCAAGCGGAAACTGAAGATCCTGCCGGTTCTGAACGTGAAGTCACTAAACCAAAGAATCAGATCCCTGAAGATTACGAACCGTACTTTGCTGAAAAAGAAGAACAGGCAGCTTCCATTCCGCAAAAAGATAAAAGCCTGTTAGCTAAAACTCAGGTTCAGCAAGATAAGCTGGAAACAATTGAAAATGAAATTGACGAGCTTGAAGACCAAGAAAACCTTTCTGGAAAAAAAGAGCGTGAACTTTCAAGACTAAAGAGTGAGCGAGCTGAAGTCAATAACCAACTCAACCAAACAAAAGAGGAATTTGATCAGAACCGAAAGACACTACAGGATTATCTTCCAGATAACGACATGATGGAATACACATCTGTTCAGGATCTCGAGGACAAGTACTTCTTTGATTACGGAAGTGTTTCTGATTCTACTGTAACGGGTAAACTCCGCGACCTCAATGATGTCAATGAGCGCTACATTCAGGATGTTGCCAATTACAAAGAAGAGATCGAGCAGAGCATGAATGAAGTCGAGGAAGGTTCTGCAGAATACCAAAAACTACAAAACGAACTCCAGGCACTCGAGAATACAGAAAAAATCAAGAAAGACTTTTCTGATTACAATCATGAATTATTGACCCTAGCATCTGAGTTTGAATCTCAACAGCCATCAGTTGATGAAGGAGAACAATTAGCACAGTCAGAACCAGTTGAGCAACAAGCCTCACAACCTGAAACGGAAGAGCAGAATGAAACGCCTGTTGTAGAAGAAACAGAGGAACAACCAGAAGAAATCATCGCTCAGGAAGAAACTCAAGATACTGAAGAATCACAGGAGCCTGAGCAGGAAGAGCAATCGTCTGTTGCAGTCCAGGAGACAGAAGAACAACCTACTGAAGAAGAAACCTTAGCTCAGGAAACAGAACCGGCAGAAGCTGAAGATCAAGCTCAGCCTGAAGAAACTGAGGAGGAAGAGCCAACTGAAGAAGAAACTTTAGCCCAGGAAACCGAACCGGCAGAAGCTGAAGATCAAACTCAGACTGAAGAAAGTGGAGAATTTGGAAATTATACTGAAGAAGAACTCCGCAATGAAAACTTCACACTTGGCGAGTCTAAATACCGCCAGCAATACAGCGATAAAATAAACAATATCGAGTACGACTCACAGCTCGAAAGAGCACAAAAAGTAAAGTCTATCAATGAAGAATGGCTCGCTGATATTGAAAAAGAAATCGCAGTCATCAAATACAACATCAACAAGGCGGGTAGTGATGAAACGCGAGAAGCGCTCAATGATAAACTCGAAGAGCTTCAAACACAAAAGCGTTCCAAGGAAAGACAAATTGAATTGAATGATCGTGTTATCGCTCAACTCGATGAATCTGAAGGCAGTGAAGAAATTGCCGATGCTGAAACTCCTGAAACTGTGACTCAGGAAGAAGAAATAGAACCACAAGCAGAATCTGAACCGGAAACGGAAACAGAAGAACCGCCTGTACAGGAAGAACAACAATCAGAACCGGAACAACAACCTGAAGAGGAGTTTGCCAGCGAAGAAACCTCCTTTGATGATGAAGACGAGCAAATGCAAATAGTTGTTTCTACTAATTACTCTCAGGGAGGGTCTTCATCAGGTGAAACAGCTCGATCAGATGATTTTAAAATTCAAAAAAACGCTGCTGTCGATAAGGCTCTGACCAATGAAGTCAACAAGTTTGAACAAGAGTACAAACGAGCTGAGGTTCGTTACGATTCACTGCTTTCGGCTCGTGATAGTTTAAGTGATGCCGCTCGCGATGCAAAACGCAGAGATCGTAAAGAGATCGAAGCAACAAGAGAAAATGTTCAGCAGCAAATCAACAATTACAGCGATGTATTAGAGCGCAAACAGTACAAATTTGAACAATCTAAAAAAGCGAAAAAACTGGCGATGCAATATCCTGAAAGCGACTTGATGAGCGAAACATATCAGGATAGTGCTCAAGCTCTCGATCGTGAAGCACAACTCCTCGAACAAGAGGCAAGTGACTTGCGCGACCAGGCAGGAAACGCTAAGAGGAAAGATCGCGATCAACTATTACGACAGGCCGAGGTGCTTGATGTTAGGGCAGAGGACCAAAAAGAAGATGCTCAAAAAATGCGTGATTTGGCTGATGATGTGAAACCACTGGAAGAGAAAGTGCTCACACTTTCCAGCCCGATGTCCAAAAAACTGGTTGTTGATATGTCGTCATCAGAGAAGGTTCTGACCGAAAACGAACAGCAGGAAATTCAACAGTCAGAACCATATCAAAATTACCAGCAGGCAAAAGAAGATTACGACACAAAAATTCAGGAAGCGACTGTCATCTACGAAAAAGCGCAACAAAAGCAGACAGAAGCAGAACAAAAAGCAAAACGCGCTAACGAACTGCAAGCTCAAAACGGAGATGAACAGGAGATCGAACAACTGCGTGACCAGAGCGAAGATTTGATGCGTGAATCTGAAGAACTATTTGTTGAAGGTCGCCAAAAAGAGGGAGAAGCTTATTACGATCTCAACATGGCGAGAAAAGAGCTCAACGAAATAGAAGATGAGCGCATGCGCGAAAACACGCTCGCTTATGTTGGTCAAAATTTCAAAACGTTGGGAACTCAGGCTGAAGAAGCAGATGAACCACTGTCAGAACCGAGCGAAGAACAGGAACAACAAATAGCACAGGGTGAAGAAAAGGAACTTCCTGAATCTACGGAGGAGGAAGCACCTCAGGAAACAGCAACTGAAACACAACCCGATAGAGTTGAGCTGAGCGGCTCGGCAAGCGGACTTACAGAATTCCCGCGCAACCTCAATGGCTCGTTGTTTTCGAGTGAAGTTGACGGATCAGCTTACAGTGAAAATAATCCAATTCCGATCAATGCTGAAATGCCACAGGGTATTGCATACCGAGTACAAATCGGAGCATTCAGAAACCCGATTCCGCAAAACACTTTTGCCGGCATTCAGCCAATTATGGGTGAAACAGCAGGCAATGGAATTACGCGCTATTTTGCCGGACTTTTTTCTGATTATAACAGCGCTGATGAGGCAAAAGACATCATTCGTTCATTTGGCTACAGTGATGCGTTTGTCGTAGCTTACAACAACGGAGATCGCATTTCAGTAACTCAGGCCAGAAATGCTGAAGGTGGCGAACAAGTAGCCCAGCAGGAAACGACACAACCTGCAGGAATCACTGAAGAAGCTCGTGCAGCACAGCAGCGCAATCTCGCCAAAGAAGTTATTCTGCCGGTTTCACCAATCGATTTCGCAATCGAAGAAAATCCTTCAAATATCCAGATCACTTCAGTTGAAAATCGTGGAGAGTTGTTCTTTACAGTACAAATTGGCGTTTTCCGCGACAATGTAGAACCGCGAGACAATTTCAACTTCAATCCGCTCAACCGCGACAACATGGGTAATGGAACAGTTCGTTACTCAACCGGAATTTACGCTGATCTCGAAAATGCCGTTGAAGCCAAAAATCAGGTGCGACAAACCATTCCTGATGCATTCGTCACAGCTTACTACCAGGGTGAGCGTATTACCATAAAGCGCGCTCTTGAGCTCGGCTCTGACCGTGAAGAAAACAAGACAGACGAAACTCCTCAAGAAACAACTAATGATCAGAACCAAACCGAAAAACCAACTACCGTAACCGAAGCGCCAGAGGGAATAGAGCAGGGACAGTTTACTGTGCAGGTTGGCCCATATGAAGGCCAGGTTCCAATTGAGCAGGCGAGAGAAATCCTCAACATGACATCGCGCGGAATCAATATTCAGGAAGATGGTAATGAAACTCGCTATCAAATTGGTAAATTTGACAGTGAAGACGAAGCACAAAATTTGGCCCGCGAATTGAGGGAAAAAAGAATGAAGCAACCAAATGTTGTTAAATTTGTACGAAGTGAATAAAATGGACAGAACTATGGAGTTACCCATTTTAAATGGAATACCGGGAGTAGAAGAGCAGGAAGAAACAGATGTTTTGGTTGAAGAGGATGATGAGAATAAGATAATTCTTTTCAACGATGAAGTAAATACCTTTGATTATGTTATTCAGTGCCTTATTGAAGTGTGCGAGCACGATATGAATCAGGCCGAGCAGTGTACGATGCTGGTTCACTACAAAGGTAAATGCGATGTAAAACGCGGCTCAATGGAAGATTTAAAACCTAAGTGTGAAGAATTGCTCAGGAGAGGACTTTCTGCTGAAATCCACTAATCGTTAGATTTTTGATGAATGAATAAGTTTTTATCGATACTCCTTACAGCAACTCTGCTCGTTTCGTGTGCTACCGTTCCAATTACCGGCAGGAGACAGGTCAATCTGCTCAACGAGCAAAATCTCATGAGTATGAGTTTGACCCAGTACAATGGCTTTTTGGAGCAACACAATACTGTTCCCAGTTACGATAAACGATCAAAAATGGTGATGTCTGCCGGAGAAAAACTTAAAGTAGCCTGCGAGCAATTTCTCAAGTCACAAGGGAAAAGCAATAGGATAAATGGCTTTGAATGGGAGTTTAATCTCGTTGAAGACGAAACTGTCAACGCATGGTGTATGCCGGGGGGGAAAGTTGTATTTTACACCGGAATCATGCCCATTTGCCAGGATGAAACAGGAGTAGCTGTTGTGATGAGTCATGAGATAGCACATGCTGTTGCACGCCACGGTAATGAGAGGATGAGTCAGCAGTTACTCGTACAACTTGGAGGAGCTACGCTCTCAGTAGCAATGAGTGAAAAACCCGGTTACACGAGAGACTTGTTCATGCTGAGTTACGGACTGGGCTCACAACTTGGAACATTGGCTTATTCGAGAGCACACGAAAGTGAAGCCGATAAAATGGGACTGGTTTTTATGGAATATGCCGGCTACAATAGCGAGGCAGCAATCGACTTTTGGAAACGAATGAGTGAGCAGGGCGGACAAAAACCTCCGGAGTTACTTTCTACTCACCCAAGTGATGAAAAGCGGATCAATGATATCCGTGAATACATTCCGGTTGCAAAGAGTTACGCTAAAAAGAAATAAATGGATCTTACCACAGCATTAATAATAGTTGGAATTGGGCTTTTGCTCCTTCTCGTTGAGGTTTTCCTCATTCCGGGTGCCGGGATTCCCGGTATAATCGGTTTGGTTCTGATGGTAACCGGAATCGTTTTAGCCTATTATGAAAGCACTACTTACGGAACTATTACGCTGGTTTCAACCGGAGCTGTAACAGCACTTTTGCTGTTTAAATTCCTACGAGCCGATACATGGAAATCGATTACCATTTCCTCTAATATCACATCAAAAGCAAATAGTGATGAATACGATATCAAAGAGGGCGATACAGGAATTGCGATAACAAGAATCAATCCGTCAGGGAAAGCTCGAATAAACAATGTATATTTGGAAGTCGTTGCCCGAAACAGTTTTATCGATGACCACGATGACGTTCGTGTTGTATCAGTTGAAGGCCGCAAAGTTTACGTAGAATCTCAAAATTCTAAATCATGAATATTTATTTATTACAGGTGTCCTGGGGAGTTACTATTGGAGTAGCTGTAGGAGCACTCATCCTCTTGTGGATCATTCTATATTTCATCCCGATCGGGTTGTGGTTCAGAGCCATTATTTCAGGAGTACGAATTTCGCTTCTCCAGTTGATTGTTATGCGCTGGAGACGCGTACCGCCATCTGCTATCGTAGATGCATTGATCAACGCCACAAAAGCCGGGCTCGTACTCAATAGTGATCAGCTCGAAGCTCACTTCCTCGCAGGAGGTAACGTACGAAATGTCGTGATGGCATTGATCTCTGCTGATAAAGCCAACATCGATCTCGACTTCAACTCAGCCACAGCAATTGACCTTGCAGGTAGAGATGTTTTTGAAGCCGTTCAAATGTCGGTTATACCAAAAGTTATAGAAACGCCACCCGTTACTGCAGTTGCAAAAGACGGAATTCAGTTGATTGCAAAAGCGCGAGTAACGGTCAGAGCCAACATCCGCCAGCTCGTGGGTGGAGCAGGAGAGGAGACAGTCCTCGCCAGAGTTGGTGAAGGTGTTGTATCCTCAATTGGTTCGGCTGATTCGCACAAAGCTGTTTTGGAAAACCCAGATATCATTTCAAAAACGGTTCTGAAAAAAGGACTTGACTCAGGTACAGCATTTGAAATTCTTTCTATTGATATTGCCGATGTTGACATCGGGAAAAACATTGGTGCTGAACTTCAAACAGACCAGGCCGAGGCAGACAAAAACATCGCGCAGGCCAAAGCTGAGGAACGCAGAGCGATGGCAATAGCCGAAGAGCAGGAGATGAAAGCAAAAGCACAGGAAGCTCGCGCCAAAGTAATCGAAGCCGAAGCCGAAGTGCCGATGGCTATATCTGAAGCCTTTAGAGCCGGAAACCTCGGCTTGATGGATTACTACAGAATGAAAAACATCCAGGCCGATACCGATATGAGAGACAGCATCAGCGAGCCAAAAGAAGGCGGCAAGGATGATGACGACAAAAAGAAAAAGTAAATTGAGACTGTTGTTTTTCGATATTGTTTTTATATTTGCAGCCCTGTTGGGAAAAACAACAGTTTAACTCAACAATAAAGGCCTCGTGGCTCAACTGAATAGAGCACCTGATTACGGCTCAGGAGGTTCCAGGTTTGAATCCTGGCGAGGTCACTAAGAAAGGAAAAACCCTGAAGCGAAGCTTCGGGGTTTTTTGTTTTCAGCAAATAAGCAAAGTTCTTTGCGGTATTTGCTAAAAACAAAAAATGAAATCTTCGATTTCGGTTTTTCCTTTCGGAATTCGGAGCTCAAAGGATCACGAAGTAATCCCGGTTTTAATGTGCACCGTGCCTACAGCACTCGTTACCAAATAAGCAGCTTTCTTAACTCTGGGCTAAAACCCAGAGTTAAAGTTGATTCGTGCCTAACGGCACTTGAAAGATGAGTGCCGTTAGGCACGATACACTTCTATCTCCGGGTGACAACCCGGAGCTTACTGTTCCAACAAAAACTCAGAGTACCGTAGGTACGGATCACACTTATAAAAGTAAAAAAAAACGAACCCGTGCCAAAACAGCACAGAATCCGGTTCTGAATGTGAGTGTATTTTCTCAGTTAATTAATACCCAAAAGCTTCTTCAAGCTTGAGCTCTTTGACGTTGCCGTATTTTTCGAGTGCTTCAAAATCGATTTTGTCTTTGTCACCAAGCACCATCAACCTGAAGTTTTTGTCTTTGAGCGTTGAAATATCACTTTTTCACAACCTTTTTGGTTTCGCTTTGGTTGTTATTCGTGATTTTAAGGAGATATAGGCCAGAAGGCAAATCATTGAGGTTCTTGATTTGATCGTTTTCAATAATACCTGACTTCATGATTTTTCCGGTTATGTCGAATAAAGTATAATTTGGGTTTGTCAAATTATGGGTTAGTTCAATTTCATTTTTAAAGGGATTAGGCCAAAACCTCAATTCATCATTTTGAAGTTCTATAAAACCGGTTTCCTGGTCAGAACCTGTCCAACTTTCATTCGCTTTTCCGCCCCATAGGTAATCAGCCAGCTCAGGGTGATCGATAAATGGATTTCGGTTTAGTTGAAATTGCTGAAAGATAACTTCATTTCTATTTTTCTCCCAGTCTGATACCGGATCTTCATCATTCCATTGCAGCAACGTTTCCAGCTTGCCGTGAAATGGTAGTTTATCTGACTGATCAGGTATTGAGTTGTTGAGTTCTAAGTCTTCTTCGTTACTGTCACCTTCATAGCGAACAGCCATGTAAAAAAGCATTCGTGCTACATCGCCTTTTACTTCAGCTGGAGGTTGAAAGGTCCACTGGCTCTGATCAATAAAGGAACCAGTAGCAAAATTGTTGTCTATAACTTCATCACAGCTGTTGCAATTATCAAATGAGCGATTGTTTCGAGTTGAGTTGACTCCGGCATCGAGCGGACGCAAGTGGTGCACATCTGTTCCCGGGCCTGGTGAGTTACCAAAATCACCGCGTGATTTGGCCCAAACGTGTTCCCGTGTCCAACCGCTGCCGCTATTGTACTCCTGCGCAGCATCAACTGAACGACCAGAATAGAGGAGAATGACATTGTTGGGATTGGAGGTGTCGCGATCTGTAACTTTGAGAATATCCCAAACATCTGTACTTGAAGAAGTGTAGGGAAACTCAACGTGATCATCGATGATATTGTGAAGTTCTGTTTTGAGTTGCTCGCCTGATAGACCAACGGCAGATTGATAATAATTGGAAACCTGTGCGTTTAGCGTTAATCCAATGAGTAGCGAAGCAAAAAGGAGCAGTTTTGCACCTGTATATTTAATGTGCAGCATCTTGAAATTTTGTGAAATAGTTTTGTCCAAAACTAAGTCCACATTGTTACCCTATTATCTTAGTGAAAACCCCGCCACGAGTGACTTTCTACCCTTTATTTTTTGTGATTGAGAGCTCTAAAATATTAGCAATTATTAGCCTATATGGACTATCAAGCTATTTTTAGTTATGTATTATTCCGTGATTTTAATAGTTATTTGATATTTACTTAAAGTTAATGAAAGCGTTGCATATTCCATAAGTTAGTATTACACTTGTTTAATTTTAAAACTCACATTATGAAGAAACTATATTTTGTTATTGCTCTTGTTTGTTTGTCTTTGTTTTCCTGCAAAAAAGATGAGGACGATCAACCAGCTCCGGCTCAAAGTCCACCTAAAGCTGAGGTTGCTGATACGGTAAAGGCTGTGGATGATTATTATATGGGCATTAGAACTCAAACTAATTTTGCTGATGCTCATTTTCAAGCTGCTAGACAAACTGAAGATAATGGTTCAGAATCGTATTTTGTCAATGGTCGTTTTTTAAACGGACCGGGAGAAAATGAATACAGGTTATACATAGGTGAGGACTTAACTGTTAATGATCAATCTCTCAATTCTGATGATGGATATTATATTTTTGACACTCCAAATGGTCTAGAGTCCCCTTCAAACGTTGATTTTTCTCAAGTTAAATGGGAATTCAGTAATAACACTGATGGTTTTTCACCATTTGTGCACACTTCTGTTCCTCCGGCTTACCCTTCTGCATCAACTGATACAGCACTATTTCTTTCCCAGGATTTTGAGCTCGCGCTAGATAATAGACCAGCCGAAGTAAATTATATTACTATCATTTTTGATGGCGGTCCATACTATGAATTTTTCTCATATTATGAAGATGAAATTAAAGAAACGATTGTTTTTACACCTGAGGAACTAGAGGAGCTAAAGAAAAGCATCTTAATGAAGACAGTGAAGATAACTATTCGTTATTCTAAAACTGAAGAGAAAAAAGTTAATGGTAAAAGACTCTTTTTTGAAACGACAAGCGCTGATTTCGTTAAACTCCCTGTTTACGATTAATTTTTCACTTTAATAAAAAAAAGCCGTAATTTGACGGCTTTTTTTGTTGAAATAGTTAACGTTTTATTCTGTCAGGTAACTTATCCTTTAGCAATGGAGCGCCTTGTCTCTTGAGTTTAGACTCAATTGAAGACAATTCACTTTTGAGAACTTCAAGGATTTTTTGAATACTCAAAAGTTCACTCTTCACTAACTCAATTGCTTTTTGTTGTGTTTTAGTTGGCGCATTTTGAGTATTGTAAGTTTGGTAAACAGCAATGCCAATTCTGTTAGTCAATGATGGTTCAGTTTCAAACTCTCTGCTGCTCAAAGATTTATCACCGGTTAACAAGATGTCCAGTGAATCCAGCGTCTTTTCCATTTCACGCAGCTTAGTCAAATCTTCAAGGTCAGAGCCGGGGTAATCACGAACAATTGATTTCACTTGTTTCACTCGTTTTTCAAAGTTTCTGTGATAACGGTTGACTTCATAGAGTTTCTTGCGTGTTTGCTCAATATCAGTTAAAATATTGTTGCGTTCATCCTCATCTACTGGTAAAGTGTTGAGGTTTAAAGCCTTCAATGAAAAACCGTGGCCAGTTAAAAGCTCGCTGATACTACCATTTTTACTCAAATGTACATCAACTAAATATTCGCCCGGTAAAGCAAAAAACGCTCCTGAGGCTTCAGTGAGAGGTGCTCCTTTTGTGTCAAAACCTGAAATTGAAGCGATTTGCCCATCCCAATTGATTTTGTTGATTCCTTTTTTGATAGGGTTGGTCAACCTGCGTATTGGTTCACCATCTTTGGATCTGATCGTGAGAATCAAGTAGGGCTTTTCTTCCTGATCTTCAGCTCTTAATTCATCAAATGAAGGGTAGTAAACATCCTTTTTATCCTTGATTTTCTCTTTTTCAGATTCTCGCCTTTTCGCTTTTAATGTTTTTACGTCTTCCTTTAAGTGAAGATAGAAATTGACACCTTGCTCAGGGTTTTTGGCTGTCCAAAAGTCTTCTCCCTGAAAGCTTACACCGCTGTATCCGTAACGGTTCTCTTCGGGGTAAATCAACCCACTTGGAGTGGGGAGGAAGGTTGCTTCCTTATTGAGTTTTTCCTTCGAGATGGCTCTGAGTGGCGAGTAATCATCGAGCACGTAAAATCCACGGCCAAATGAGCCGAGAACAAGAGCGTTTTTATCTCGCTGAATAGTCAGGTCTCTAATCGCGATTGTGGGCAATCCCTTTTTCAGTTGAACCCAATTTTCACCACCGTTTAGCGTAACAAAAACACCAAATTCTGTTCCGGCAAAAAGGAGATCAGGGTTTTTGTGATCCTGGACAATCGAGTAAACTGAACCCCGCTCAGGTAGATCGCCACTGATGTTTTTCCACGATTTTCCTTTGTTTTCGCTCTTTAAAATGTAAGGCTTGAAATCGCCTTCTTTGTGATTGTTGAAAACGGCAAAAACAGTATTTTCATCGTGGAGAGACGCTTCAACATCATAAACGAAAGTGCGTTCAGGAATATCGGGGAATTTACTCAGCTTTTTCCATTGGTCAGATCCGGGTTCTTTGACCTGAATGAGTCCGTCATCAGTACCTGCGTAGAGCAACCCTTTTACTTTTGGACTTTCGGTCAGAGCCGTAATGTTCCCGTAGATTGTCGTGCTCTTGTTTTTCATGATGGCGTCAACACCCCAAACGCGGCCCATGACTTTGAGCTTGTTTCGATCTATTTGTTGAGTGAGATCATCGCTGATGACTTCCCATGAGTTCCCTCTGTCTGCCGTTTTAAAGACTTTGTTAGCCGCGAAGTAGAGAGTTTTGTTGTCGTGCGTACTAATAATCAACGGAGCATCCCAGTTCCAGCGGTAAGCTTCACCTTTTGGTGGTTGTGGCTGAATACCCACTTTTTGACCGCTGTTTCGGTCAAACCTGACAAGCCATCCGTACTGCGCCTGAGCGTAAACAATGTTTGGATTTTCAGGATCGACCTGACTCTCAAACCCATCTCCATTATTCGTAACGAACCAGTCGTAATTATCAATTCCGCTGCTTTTGCGGGTCTGACTGGGGCCACCTAAAGAAAAGTTATCCTGTGTTCCTCCGTAGATGTTGTAAAACGGCTCTGACCGATCAACTGAAACACGGTAAAATTGCGTGATGGGCAGGTTGGTGTAAAACTCCCAGTTATTTCCGTTGTCAAAAGTTTCGTAGAGTCCGCCATCGCAGCCCATCAAATAGTGATCGGTATTGTTTGGATTGATCCACATGGCGTGATTATCGACATGTTTTTTGTCTTCTGGTAGTTTCTTCCAGGTGTTTCCGCCATCATTTGTGAAGTGAGAGTAGGTATCCATCGAGTAAACCTTATCTACATCTTTAGGATCGCAAAATAGTTCCTGATAGTAATTTCCTGAGGTAACGTAGTCATCAACTTTGTTCCAGCTAGCTCCGCGATCAGTTGATTTGTAAACGCCTTCCTTGCCGTATTTGGCTTCTATTATAGCGTAGAGAACATCTGGGTTGACGGGTGAAATATCCATCCCGATTCTTCCCATATTATCAACCGGTAAACCATTTTTTAGCTCCTCGAAATTTTCACCACCATCAGTCGATTTGAAAATTCCAGATCCCGGTCCGCCAGAAATGTAAGTGAACACTTTGCGCATTCTTTGATGTGCTGTAGCATAGATGACATCAGGGTTTCCTGGATCTAGATGAACTTCATTGACTCCGGTGTACTCATCAATATCCAGTATCTTATTCCAGTTCTCACCACCATCAGTTGTTTTGTAGAGTCCGCGGTCACCACCTTTACTCCACAATGGACCATAGGCTGCCACGTAAACGATATCAGAGTTATTTGGATGAACAGCTATCATCCCGATGTGCTCGCTGTTTTTGAGGCCCATATTTTTCCAGGACTTACCGTCATCAGTACTTTTGTAAATACCATCTCCGTAAGCTACTGAACGCTGGTTGTTATTTTCTCCGGTTCCCACCCAAACAGTGTGTGGGTTGTTGGGATCAATCGTTACACAACCAATTGAGTATGATCCTTCGCTATCAAAAATGGGAGAGAAGTTAACTCCATGGTTAGTTGTTTTCCAAACTCCGCCAGATGCAGCAGCGATGTACCAAAAATCCTTGTCCTGCGGATGTACAGCAATGTCACTAATCCTACCCGAAGTTAGAGCTGGGCCCATGGTTCTGAACGAAAAAGCGTTTAAATCTGAGCTTTTTAAGTAATAGTCACTTTCCTGTGCTGTGAGAAGTGAGCTTGAAAGGATTAGGGATAGTACTAAGAGTTTGATTTTCATGTTATTCTGATTCAAATTCGTTGTAAATTTTTTCTAAAAAGAAACGATCTTTTCCTAAAAAGTGAACGGCTCCTTCATGGGTTGTGAAGACTTTCACGCCCGGATTGAACCTGACTTTTTTCTCGAAAAGAATGGCAAATGCAGTTGCCAGCGGCTTTGATGTGATAATTGCCAACCTGCCCGAAACTCGTTTTTGACTTTCCTCAATAGCTGCGATGAATTGATTCATTTCATCACGCGATAATTTCACATCAGCTTTTGAGAGATCTGAGATGCCGTCAAATTCAGCATCGTAATTGGGATGAGACCAAATTTTTTGGGTCACTTCAATGATGTCATTGAAAAATACCTTTCCGTCAAATACCTCCAAAATGAATTCATCCTTTGGGAAAATCCTGAACTTTGCCGACATAAAATCATGGTTTAGAGTTAAACAGAGATTTTAGTCAAAAGTTGAACTTTTTGGCAAATTTGCTTAACTCCTCATTCAAGGCGGAAGGTATTAAATTTAATTTGCGATTAAAAGCCTCGTCAATCTTTAATTGTAGCGATCTCAACTTGAGATGTTGGCTCACATTCATCCTTTCCATTTCAGGAAAAACAGCCTGAATTTCGTTGGCTATGTTATCGATCGTTTCGTTTCGGTCAACAAGGTTAATGGTCAGATCCTTAATTTGTTCAAGCAAAACTGTTGTGATTCCGCGACCTACATTTTCCACATGAATAAAGGGGCGGTATTGTGAGCCATCTCCCTGAAGTGTGACTTTGCCGCTGTAGTTTGCATCGAACATGAAACGGTTGATGACAGCGTCAAATCGCATGCTTGGGTTGTAGCCGTAAACGTTTGCACAGCGTACAATTGTGGTATTCATCTTGTTTTTGAGTCGCTTCACATGGTCTTCCCCACGGAGCTTAGAAATTCCGTAGATGGTCGTTGGTTTTGGATTGGTAGTAGCATCAAATGGTTCTGACCCAAAACCATAAACTGATGCACTCGACAGGTAAATAAAGTGCTCGATATTAGCTTTTATCGCAGCTTCTACCACATTTGCTGTTCCCCAGTGATTGACCTGTTCAAAAAGGTGATGATTGGCATCAGCAAAAGGAGTGCTGACTTCAGCCGCGAGATGCACCAGGGCATCGCAATCTTTGAGTAGTCCTTTGAGTTTGATTCCGTCCAAAATTTCACCACGCACAAACTGAACTTTCTTGTATTTATTGGGCTCGCCAATGAAAAGGTTGAAATTTGTTCTGCTGAGATTGTCGTAAGCGATGATTTTTTCTACTTCATCGCGATTCTCGAGGTGATTGATGAGTTCTGTTCCAATATATCCGGCTGCACCGGTGATGAGTACTTTCATGTTGTCAATGCTTTTATTAGCAGGTGGTTAACTTATTTTGAAACGAGATCAGTGTGTAAGCCACATTCTGACTTTTTCATGCCCTGCCAACGTCCATCACGCTTGTTTTCGAGATCGAATTTTTGCGTGCAGGGTTCACATCCGATACTTAAATAGCCTTTTGCTTCCAGTGGGTGAGTGGGTAAATCAAAAGCTTTTCGGTATTCGTGAATCATTTTTGAGTTCCATTCTAAAATAGGGTGGTAGCGCAGTTTTCCGTCAGGTGTTGTGATGAGCTCAGGCATTTCGCGCCTGTTAGCGTTTTGATCTCTTCTAATACCGCTGATCCAAATATCGTAAGCTGTCATTGCTTCTTTCATCGGTTGGGTTTTGTTGAGAAAGCAGCACCTGTCAGGATCTTCAGCAAATGGCAAAAGCCCGCTTTGCCCGCGTTGGAAATTTTTTGAGATGAAACTCTCAACCAAAATCGGTTCAACTCCAAGTTGATTGCATATTTGATCTCTGAATTCGAGCGTTTCAGGAAAGTGATAACCTGTATTGAGAAAAAGAACATCAACTTTAGGCGCAACAGTGCTGATGAGATGGAGGAGCGGAATGCTATGTGTTTGAAAGGATGAGGACATACAGATTCGCTCTCCGTCATTGAGCCAATTGCTTAACTGCTGTTCAATACGAGCCTGTTCTTTTTCTACCCATTTCATTTCCATGCGTCAAAATTAGCAGACTTCATTAAATGGCTGAAACAAATTGTATTTTTACTGGTTTCAATTAATGATGATTAACAACAATTCGGTTCTGAATGAAAAGAATAAAACCGGATGTTACTTTTGCGCGTATAGATTGATATGAAAAAGTTAGTTTTATTACTCGTTGCAACTATTTTTATGAGTTGTGCAAATTCGCAAAATGAAATGCAGAAAGATGAAAGTGCTATGACAACAAACAATGATAATTTAGAATTGGCAACCTTTGGTGCCGGCTGTTTTTGGTGTGTTGAAGCTATTTTTCAGGATCTGAAAGGAGTTGAGAAAGTCACTTCAGGCTACAGTGGAGGAGATGTCAAAAATCCTTCTTACCGAGAAGTTTGTACGGGCAGGACCGGCCACGCAGAGGTTGTGCAAATTCAATTCAACCCTGATGTAATTTCTTTCAAAGAATTGCTGGAAGTATTTTGGCAAACACATGATCCCACAACTTTGAATAAACAAGGGGCTGATGTGGGCACACAATACCGCTCGGCAGTTTTTTATCACGATCAGAACCAAAAGGAGCTGGCCGAGGAGTACAAAAATAAACTCGATGAGTCGGGAGTGTTTGACGACCCTATTGTGACGGAAATTTCACCGTACGATACTTTTTACAAAGCTGAAGTGAGTCATCAGGATTATTACAACGAGAATAGTGATGCTCCATATTGCCGTGCAGTGATTACACCTAAAGTTGAAAAATTCAGAAAGGTTTTTGAGGATAAGTTGAAAGAGGGTGTGAAGTAGGGCTGAAGAATGAATAGGGGATAAAGAAAAGCCAACTGGAAGATTCAGTTGGCTTTTTTAGTATTCTAATTTGAGTTAGAGATTTACTTCTTTCTCTCAGCTGCTTTGAGGGCCGCCTCAATTACATTAGGCGTATCAATTCCATATTTAGCCATCAATTCGTGTGGCTTTCCCGACTCACCAAAGCTATCATTAACGGCTACAAATTCTTGCGGTACAGGGAAATGACGCATCAACGTTCCTGAAACGCTTTCTCCGAGCCCGCCATTCATTTGATGTTCTTCAGCTGTAACAACACAGCCTGTTTTTTTAACTGACTCAATAATTGCTTTTTCATCTAGTGGCTTTATCGTGTGGATGTTGATGATCTCGGCATCAATTCCTTTTTCTTTCAAAGCTTCTTCAGCTTCAACAGCTTTCCAAACGAGGTGACCAGTTGCGATGATCGTTACGTCTTTACCGTCTTTGATCTTCCACGCTTTCCCGATTTCAAACTTTTGATCTTCAGCAGTAAAAACCGGCATCTTTGGTCGGCCAAAACGCAGGTAAACCGGGCCTTCATGCTCGGCAATTGCGATAGTAGCAGCTTTTGTTTGGTTGTAATCACACGGGTTGATTACGGTCATGTGAGGTAACATTTTCATCAGACCCAAATCTTCGAGGATTTGGTGTGTTGCTCCGTCTTCTCCAAGTGTCAATCCGGCATGCGAAGCACAGATCTTGACGTTTTTCCCAGAGTAAGCTATGGATTGTCGGATCTGATCGTAAACACGACCTGTAGAAAAGTTGGCAAATGTTCCTGTAAATGGAATTTTACCACCAATTGTGAGTCCGGCAGCTACACCCATCATGTTAGCTTCAGAAATTCCCATTTGGAAAAAACGATCGGGATGAGCATCGGCAAAGGCATTCATTTTGAGAGAGCCTGTGAGGTCAGCACAAAGGGCCACAACATTTTCGTTTGTTTCTCCCAGTTCGCTGAGTCCGGCTCCAAAACCTGAGCGTGTATCTTTTTGATCTTTGGCTTCGAATAACTTCATAATTACTTCAAATTAACAACCCGTGATTCTCCGGGAGATATTGAAAATTCTTCTACTCGTGTATATTTTGAATTGTTTGAGCTCTTGCTTCTAAAAACTACGCGGTATCTACCAGGTTGTAGTTTGACTGATTCGTTTGTAGCTGCGGGATTGAGATTGGTTACCCAGGTAGCTTCATTTCCTTCCAGCTTGTAAATGCCACCATATCCTGTAAGGTTTTTCATGATGGTCACCAGCCCCGGTGGTGGAATTTCAATAGTAGTGGTATGGCTCTGTTTGATTTCAACATCGTTGATATAAGTGCGAGGCAGCGTTAGGATTTCAAGGTCATAAGTCCCCACAAGGTATTTTTCATCTGTACCCAGTTTTTGAGCGTTGAGGGTTTTCATTTTACCACCCTGTCTTACAATTGCAACTGCCTGCTTGCTGGAAATTGATCCTGATTTCTTGAGTTCTAAAGTTCCCTGTCCGGCCTGAACACCAATAATATTGTGCTTTCCTGGTGTTAATGTGATACTGTCTTTCATAACGGCCGGAGTTGTGAAAACCGTTAAATCGTATGTTGAACTGGGGTCGAGGTAAATCGTATCAGGATTTCCAACAGCATTCATCGTGTGTACATAGTTTACAATGTCTTCATTCATGAAACGATCGAAGAATGTGTAAGGTACATTCGTCTCAGTTGGATTTCCGTAAACATCGAGTAAGTTTAGCTGAGCTGTTGTACTGTTCAGAGCCTGGGATATCACGATATTCAACACATTGTCAAATGTTTTTTCGTTGCTTGCATCAAAGAAGTTACCAACACATTTGAATGTTTTTTTGAAATTTTCATCCATCCCAATGCCAATGATGAAAGGTTTTAATGTAATTCCTCTTTTTTGCAGCATTCGGGAAACAGCACAGGGATCGCCATCGCATTCTTCAATTCCGTCAGTTATGAGAATGATGATATTGCGGCAATCTTCACAATCGGGAAAGTCGTCACCTGCTTTTTCAAGCGTTCTCGCAATTGGAGTAGTGCCTTTTGGTGTAATCTCTTTTAACTTCTTCTGGATAGCTTTTACACGCTTATTGCCAAATGGAACTTCCAGCTTTGTGTCGTCACAATCCTGACCCTGTCGATAGCTGCTCTGGTGTCCGTAAACACGCAATGCCAATTGAAGATTAGGCTTGTCCTTTAAGCTATCGAGTGCACTGTTGATAAGGTTGTGAGCCACTGAGTGCCGCGTACCGCTTTCCCATTCTTTGTTCATGCTGTTGGAAGCATCGTAGATGAACAAAACTCGTGTCATAGCGCTTTGGCTCTGACCGATAACGAGCTGAGTAAAAAGGATAAAAACGAATAATAAAATGCGGCTTTTCATGTTGATGTTATTTCAGATGGCTCAATAATCGCCAAGTGTTTCATCGAGTTGTTGCAAAGCTTGTTCCAATTGTTCATCATTGGGCGCAACACCGTGCCACTTGTGCGTTCCCATCATAAAATCAACACCCTGACCCATCTCGGTTTTCATGAGGATCATGATCGGTTTTCCGCGGCCGGTCATTTTTTGAGCTTCGCCAACAGTATCGAGGATCATATCCATGTTGTTGCCATCCATTTCGAGGACTTCCCAACCAAAGCTTTCGTATTTAGCTCTTAAGTCTTTCAGATCCAAAACATCAGTCACATCACCGTCAATTTGGCGGTTATTCCAGTCTATGAAGCCGATGAGGTTGTCGATTTTTTTGTGAGCTGCAAACATGGCTGCTTCCCAAACCTGGCCTTCTTGTTGCTCGCCATCGCCCATGAGAACGTAAACGAGTTTGTCTTCGCCATTGAGTTTTTTGGTCAGAGCCGCACCTGACGCAACACTGAGTCCCTGACCGAGTGATCCGCTCGCTACTCTAATTCCGGTTAAACCTTCTTCAGTAGCGGGGTGTCCCTGTAACCTGGAATCGAGCTGGCGGAAAGTTTTGAGTTCTGACAGTTCAAAAAATCCTTTTCTCGCTAGCGTACTGTACCAAACAGGAGAAATGTGCCCGTTTGAAAGGAAAAAGAGGTTTTCATCTTTTCCGTCAAGCGTAAAGTTTTTTGGATCGTTTTTTAAAATATCGAAGTACAGCGCTACAAAAAGATCAGCGCAACCAAGAGAGCCTCCCGGGTGACCGCTCTGTGCAGAATGAACCATGCGCACAATGTCCCTGCGAACCTGAGAAGCGATTTGTTTGAGTTCTTTACTATCAGCCATGTTATAATGATTATCTCGGCTGCGAAGGTACATTTATGAAAAAAGTCAGTGAAGCTTTGCTCATGAAAAATATCCTCAAAGGTTGTTGATAACTGCTCAATAATGGTAATATCAGTTAGTTTTTACATTTTTGAGGCATGAGTAAACGCGTTTTGGTTGTTGAAGATGAAGAGCACATTTTGGAAGGATTGGTTCTCAATCTCGAGCTCGAAGGTTACGATGTAACTACTGCTACTGATGGTGAGGAGGCCGTTGACAGGTTCAAACAGGAAAGGTTTGATGTAATTGTGCTGGACGTTATGTTGCCTAAAATGGATGGTTTTGCGGTTTGTGAAACGATCAGACTCGAAAACAGGCAGGTGCCTATTCTCTTTTTAACGGCTAAAGATGGCGGACAAGATCGTGTGGAGGGACTCAAAATTGGAGCCGATGATTATCTCACGAAGCCATTTAATCTGGAAGAGTTTTTATTGCGTGTCAACAAACTTGTTGAAAGAACAACTTCACGGTCAGAACCGGAACAGCGCTCGGTTTATTCATTTGGTCCAAACGAAGTGAATTTTTCATCATTCCAGATCAAAACCCACGATGGGCAATCAAAACAGATCACAGCCAGAGAAGCGAAGCTATTACAGCTTTTAATTAACCACAAAGATGAAGTTGTTTCCCGCGAACAGATCTTAGAAAAAGTATGGGGATACGATGTGTTTCCCAGCACCCGAACGATTGATAATTTTATTCTCAATTTCAGGAAGTACTTTGAAGAAAACCCACGCAAACCAAAGTATTTTCATTCTGTGAGAGGAGTAGGGTATCGGTTTACGAATTGACATTTTAATAAAGGTAAAAAGAGGCTACCGATAATCAGTAGCCTTCTTTTAATTGGAGTAATAGGTTTACTGATTACTCATTTTTTCCATTTCTGCTTCAAAAGTATCTTTGAACTTTTCGTAGTTGTAATCGGCTTTTAACTGCTCTTCATTTGAGAGTCTTTCATTGTAAGCCTGGAGAAGTTCCTGAGCTCCAAGTTCAATTGCGATGTACGTTTTGTACTTTCCTTCAACAGTTTTTGTCTGTTTTTCGCAAATTGTACGAACACCTTGAATTTGTTGGTTTACAACTGTTCTCGCGTTTTCCTGAAAAGTTTCAGTGATTTCTTCTTTGTTGTTGAATTCACTTGACTTCACATAATTGTCACCAACAACTTTCATGGTTGTTTGAATGTTTGCAGCGAGTTCTGCACGAGCATTACTCAATGCTTTTTTCTTAGAAGTCATTTGATCGAGAGATTCGCCAATTGCGTTAGCTCTAAATTTTTCTTTTGTTGTGAAGTACTCAGGTCCTGAGCAGTAAACATTTACTAATTCTTCACCTTTTGGTTTTTCGCCAGAAGCTTTTTCTTTGTCTTTACAAGCTGGAGCTGATAGGATTAAAAAGCTACCGAATGCAAGAGCTGCGAGTGTTCTAATTGTTTTCATAATTTTTGATTTAAAATTCAAAGTTAGTCTAAAATTTCTCTTCGTTTTATTTATTAATCAAGTGTTGTGCCAAATTACTGTTTTTCGATGATCTGCAAGAGTTTTTTGCAGTTCTTATTCCAGCTAAAGTTTTGTTGTACAAATTGATAGCCGTTTTTAGCAAGTTGCCTTTTTTCATCTTTATTTTTGGTCAGATCCACAACTATATTGGCGTAATCCTGAGCGCTTGAGCCTATTATTACTTCTTTACCATCTTTAGCTCCAAGTGCTCTGTTTGCGAGTTCGCTCGTGACGCAAGGCTTCTTCATCGCCATTGCTTCCAGGAGTTTATTTTGGAGTCCGGTTCCTATTTGCATAGGTGCCACAAAAATATCAGCTAACGTATAAGAGTCGCGAATATCTTTTACCCAGCCGGTGACGAAAATATCTTCTCCGTTGTGTAACGACTTTATCTTAGGAATTGGGTTGGTGCCACTGATTAAGAGTGATGCATGCGGAATTTCCTTTTTAACGAGAGGGAGCACTTCAGTTGCTAAGAAAAATGCGGCTCTTACATTGGGTGGGTAAGCCATATTTCCTGTAAAACCAATTGTGTATTTGGGATCATCTGAAGTTGGTTGATAAAATTCTAAATCGACACCATTTGGAATAATTTCAATTTCGTTTTTATCTGGATGAGGAATGAGATCCCGATCTTGCTCAGAGATGATGATTTTGTTTTGAAAAAACTTAAAAACGCTTGCTTCATAGTGTTTCAATCGGTTAGACTCAGCGATGAAAAGTCTCCTCAATCCCGGAATGCTGTATTTAATTCTGCGTTCAACTCCACGTGAAAAAGCATCCATGTAATCAAAAGTGTTGGGAATGAACGGATACTTTTTGGCGTACTCAGCGGTTCTGATCAATTGTACATAAATATGAGCCGGCATTTCCTGTTCAACAATTTTGTCGATTTGTTTCTGCACCGATTTTTTGTAAAAATAATGAACCTGAAATGGCTTTGAGCTGAATAGGGCTCTGACCAGGCGGAAAAAAATTGCAATTTTATTGAGTCTGAAAATGTGGACCTGGCTGCAGTATTGTGAAAGTACTTTTGTTGATTGTGGGTTAACCTTTTTATCACTTAGGCAGCAGAGAATAATCTCATGTTGCCTGCTCATTTCTTTGATGTGATGAAACGCTCTCAACTTGTCGCCTTTTTCAAGCGGCCAGGGAACCCGGGAAAGTAAGACGAGTATTTTCATGCTGAGCGTTAATAGGTTATATTGATTCTACTTTCAGGTTTTTCACAAACTCGATAAAGCTCCCGGCAACTTTTTTCATTTCAAAATGCTGATTACAGTATTGAAATCCGCTTTGACCAGTTTCTTCGCGTTTTTTGCTGCTACTGCAAAGTAGAGAGAGAGCCTGAAAAAACTCAGTTTTATTATCGGCAATTAGTACGGCATCTTTGTAATTACCCGGTAAACCGCGAGCCCCGGTTGTAGTTGTCACGACCGGAATTCCCTTTGAAACAGCTTCAATCAGTTTAATTCTGATTCCACTACCGGTAAAAAGCGGAACGATTACAATATTTGACGATTCAATGAATTCATCAGCATCATTGATTTCACCATCAAAAGTGATAGTGGGAGGTAAGGATTCTTTAAATTGCTCTGATGCATTTCGTCCTCCGATGTGAAAACTCCACGATGGATACGATTCATGAACTTTATCCCAAACCTTTTCAATAAACCAGTTGAGACCTTCAACATTAGGCTCCCAATCCAAAGATCCCAAAAAGCTAATTCGTTTTTTATTGCTTTGCTGCCTGGGTTTTTCAATCATCGAAATACCATACGGAATCACATCAGCCGGGACTTCGAGTCCGTTTTCTTTCAAAATATTGAGATCTCTTTCGCTTATGCAGGCAATGGCATCAAAACCGTTCACAATTGAAAATTCAAACCGCTTGAGCTTATTGTTGAAATTTTGTAGTACTTTTTTGTTGAGTGCGTTTTCGCTTTGTGAGCGCGCTTCCCAAAGCTGCGACTCAATGTTGTGCTCGCGGTAAACACACTTTGCTTTTGAGTGGGCTCTGACCGTAGCTAAGTACGGAGCTGTAAACAGCGACTCAAAAATAACCACATCGTAGTTTTTGTTTTGGAGTGTCTCGGTCAGAACCGAATTGAACTTTTCGTCAACAAAGCGGGATGTGTGATACGAGTCTTTTTGAAAAAGACCTTTTAAAGCACCCATCCATTTAACTTTGGTATCAACTTCGATGAATTGAGCGTTTGTTTTATCTGCAAGATCACTGGAGCCGGGTTCAGGCTCAGGATGTTTGTAAGTAGCGATAGAAAGAACATCAACTTCGCAACCGTTGTCAATGAGTCCCCTTGCAATGGCTTGCATCGCTTTGGTTCCACCGTCATTAGCGGGAAAAGGAGTTTTATGACACAGTTGTAATACTTTCATCGTTTACGCTTTGAAAATATCCTGACAAAGGGTTTAACAAAAATACGTTTAAGATTTGAGGTTATTTTGGTGTAGTAGGCACTGTCGAGTAAAATACTATCAGTTGTGGCTTTGTAAGTGAGGAAGGCACCAACAGGAGCCAGAATTACTGTAGACACCCACATTCCCTGCCAGGCAGGCATTTCTAGCTGCTTAACAAGTTTTTCTCCTGTAATGCTGGAGATGTGGTAAATGAGGAAGAATATTACTGATACGATAAATGGCATTCCGAGTCCGCCCTTCCTGATTATTGCACCCATTGGAGCTCCTACTAAAAAGAGAATTATACAGGCGATGGAAAGAGAAAACTTGCGGTGAAACTCAATTTCGTGTCTTGCAATTCGTTCGCGTCTGCTTCTCAACTCCTGATTCATGGCTGCTGCGTAAGTTTTAGAAGCTCTTGCAAGATTTGATGCAGTCACAATTACTGAAACGTTTTGGGTAGCTTTGAGTGAATCAAAATGTGGAACTGCTGAGTCTGGAATAGCGACATCGGCTAAGTTTTCAACCCTGTTGGTATCGCGGTAAACAGCGAGTCTAACATCCATCGATTTTTTGAAATCCTGAATACGTTCTGTTTTGGCTTCTTGCAGTGAATCTGATGATGTTTGCAGTTGATTGATGTTGAGCATTTGGTAGTGGCTCTTGAACATATCTTCATCGGTTCGCTTGAACTGGAAGCCCGATAGATTAAACCTAATAGTGTGTTCTTCAAAATCAGACCTGAACATCGGTTTGTCCTTTTCCGGTATTTCCTCGTACTGGTTACCGTCAAAAAGCTGCATGATGAGGTACTTGCCATCTTTAGTAAGGAAGATTTTCCCGGTTTCAGCCATGATGACTTTTCGGTTCGTGTTAGAGGAGGTGTGGTCGTAGATGAGGACTTCTTCCAGGATCTGACCATCTTTACTTTTGTCCTGTATCCTTATCACGTAACCATCAATCCCACTGTAAAAAACTCCGGGTTTGAAATCTAAAGCAGGCCGTTGATGCATAACATCGTAGAGCAGTGACTTAAATTTAAGGTTTGCAACCGGTAAAATATTGTTTGAAAAATAAAATGTGACAATCGCCAAAAAGATGGAAAAAACGAAAAGTGGCCGCATGATGCGGTTTAGCGAAATGCCGGCAGATTTCATGGAAACCAGCTCGTAATTTTCGCCAAGGCTACCAAATGTCATGATAGAGGAAAGCAAAATTGCGAGCGGCAATGCCATACTCACCAGTGATGCCGATGCGTAGAGCAGGAGCTTTACCAAAACGGTGGCTTCAAGTCCTTTTCCTACCATGTCTTCAAAATACTGCCACAGGAATTGCATCTCCAGGATGAACAGTGTGATGAAGAATGTAAGAATAAAAGGACCAATAAAGGTCTTAATTAAAAACTTGTCGAGGATTTTCAATGCGTACTAATTATATGCACTTAAACGGCAAAAATAGACGCTTGAGTACACATGCCAAAACTTTTATGAACCTAGGATGTGCTTTAAATCGTCAACCTGGCTATCCCACAACAATACAGCTTCTTCTTTTTCGTCATCTTCAGCAAAATCTGTGATGATGAGAGCTGTTTCATTGGTTAAGGCATCTTTCTTGAGTTCAAATTCAAAATAATAATCAGATCCCTCATCATCGAGCCATTGAAACCGAATCAATTTTTTATCTTTCTTTTCGAGCATTTTTGCAGCGTCTTCACTTCCGTCCCAGTAAAAGTTGAAAATATCGTCTTTGATATTCACGTTGTCACAGAACCACTCTGATATACCGCTTGGTGTACTCAGGTACTTGAAGAGAATATTAGGTGAAGATTTGATGATATATTCTAGTTTGAATTCCTTTCTTTCATCCATAGTTCGTGATTTAGTAATATGCTGCTGACAATATAGGTAAAATTATATAATTATCCGACTTCTTATAACTCTACTTTATCAATCCTTTTTCCATCCATAAGTTGTTAGCCAGGCTGTGATTAATGAATAAATAAGCCATTACAGCTCCGCTTATTCCAATGATTGAGCCTGCAATAATATCTTCAAAAAAATGTTGCGAAATGTAAACCCGCGAGTAGCTCACTGTAACTGCACAAAGAGCAAGAATAAAATTCAAAATTCTATTTTTAGTGTTCAGAGCCAGCGCCAGGAAAAGACTGAAAGCTGCCGTAGCATGACCGCTGGGAAAGCTGAACCGGTGTTGTAAATTCACTCCTTCTACAAGGTGTGGGGTAATTTCAGACATCTGCTCGTAGTAAAAGCCGGGTCTGAATACCCAGTCAAACATACCGCGTTTTAGAAATTGAGTAATGGGCGCGCTTATCAATTGACTCAATCCCACCAAAAGACCCCATTTCACTTTCATTACTAAAAAGATAAGCGTAAAGGCTACAATGGAATATCCACTGGCAAGATGCGTGGCGTATTTAAAAAAGAAATCGAGTGGAGGAAGGTGAAATTTGTTCAACATGAGGTGTACATCCATTTGATTTCCCAATGAAATTATCACAATTCCAAAGGCTAGAAAAATGGCGTAAGTCCACCAAAACCAGACATGTTCCTTCAGTACTTTTTTCATAGCGCGGGCAAAGAAAGTGAAAAGCATTTAATGAATACGCGAATTCATGTTTGAAAAAAGAAAGAAACTTTTATATTTGCAGCCCCTTTGAAACAAGGGAGTTTTGGCGCGGTAGCTCAGGTGGTTAGAGCGCAGCACTCATAATGCTGAGGTCGAGGGTTCGAGTCCCTCCTGCGCTACTAAAGTGTAGCGATTTTGGGAATACCCTTAATCGCTATTTTTTTGGCAACAAGTTTGCTTGTAAAGCGTATTAAAAAGCATGATTAAGCGCGTATTTTATATTTTCATTATTTTGACCATTGGCGCACTCGTTTTTAGCCAGTCATTCAAGCAAGTTTTAGGGAACAACACACAATCAGCTAATGATACTCATTCCGGTTTTGTAGATTTTCCTGATCCTTTAGATCGTAAAGTGCGACTTGCAGCTATGAGAGCGCTTACTCACTTTCCTGATTTACAAAAGACACAAATCGATTTCATTGTCGATAATTCCATCACGAATTGCATCATGCAGGCGCAACCAAAGATGAATTTCCTTTTCAAGTCAAAGGATAGTAGAGAATACAAAATCAAAATACGCTCAATCATAGGATGGGAAGACGATACGCTCTATCTTAAAAATTTCTCAAATGATGTAATTGAAGGTTGGTTTGCTCATGAACTGGGGCACGTGATGGATTACCGTAATCGATCAAACTGGGATATGGTGAAATTTGGTACCCGCTACGTACTATCAGAAAGCTTCATGAAAAAAGCGGAACAATCTGCTGATCATTTTGCTGTTGAAAGTGGTTGCGGAGATCACCTTGTTTGCATGAAAGAATTCATTCTTGCTAACGAAAGACTTCCGGAAAGCTACCGCCAAAAAATTATCGATATTTATCCTTCTCCATCTGAAATATTGGAGCTCACTAAAGCTGGAAAGGATGACGAAAGCAAGGTCAGAACCTTTAAGCCGGCTGGTGTAGGGCTCTGACCGTTATCATTTTATCGCTTAATTCTTCTCGGTATAGCTGAAGGCAACCTGCTCATCATTTCCTGATTCAATAGGAAAGAAGAATTTGTGAAAGAAGCCACGTTGATCACATTGTTCTTTTGCCGACCGATGAGCAATACTTCATCACCAATTTCAGCATTTGGAATGTGGGTAACATCCACCATGAAAAGGTTCATGTTGATGAGCCCAACGATTGGTGCTTTCTTGCCGCGAATCAAAACGTGACCGCGGTTGCTCTGCGCTCTGGGGTAACCATTTGAATAACCGAGCGGAAGAACTGCAATACGCATTTCATGAGTTGCCTGGTAAGCAGTTCCGTAACCGATGAATTCACCTTCTTTCACGGTTCTGATGTCCATGACATCTGTTTTCCAGGTGAATACGCGTTTTAATCCGTTTTCGTATTGTTTTTCCACTTTGGTGAGATGGTGGTAATAAATATCAGGACTTGGCCAAAAACCGTACTGAGCAACGCCAACTCGAACCATTTCATAATGAGATTCAGGATACATGAAAGTTGCTGCAGATGATGCTAAATGCCTGTTTTTTGGCAATAGATTTTTTGTTTTACACTGCTTATAATACCACTGAAAACGCTTGAACTGTTTTGTTACTTTAAACTCATTTGACAAGCTTTCAGCTCCGCCAAAGTGCGTACACAATCCTTCAAAACTAAAATGACCCTGATTTTTCTTAATAAAGGTGAGCGTCTTTTTAAAGCTCGATTCAATGAGTCCGGTTCGGTTGGCACCCGTTTCAACTTCGAGGTGGACTTTAGCCTGCTTTCCAATTTCTTCAGCTGCATTGAGAGTTTTTTCCAATCTGGTGGTGTCAAAAACGTAAAACTCAATTTCATTTTCTATAGCCCATGGTAGATCTTCATCATACATGATTCCCATAATCATGATAGAGGAGGAAGTAGAGCAAACATTCAGAACCTCTTCAGCCTCGTGTGCTGAGGCTACTGAAAAGTGATTGACTCCGCATTTTTCTGCCATAGGAACGTATTGCTCAATGCCGTGGCCATAGGCATTGGCTTTTACCACAGCCGAAAGCCGCGTATCGTCATTGACTTTTTTCCTTATAAAATTGAAATTTGTTTTTAGTGCACTTTGACTCAGCTCAATTCGAGAGGAGTGTCGAACCATATAGCGTCTTTAATCTTGAGTTCGTAGAGAATCCTGAATTTTATTCCATTTTTCTGCAGGTATGAAACCGAGCGAAACACTATTTACACAGTGACGGGTGTTTTTTTCAGTGTAACCTTCACCGGTAAATACATGACCTAGGTGAGCGTTGCAATTGTTGCAGATAATTTCAGTTCTGCGACCGTCAGCATCAGGAACTCTTTTAACAGCTCCCTGTATTTCATCATCAAAACTGGGCCAGCCACAATGCGCATCAAATTTGTCTTTTGAACGATAAAGTGGAGCATTGCAGCGTTTGCAAATGTACACACCGGTTTCATCATGATCGAGGTAAATTCCGGTTCCAGGGTACTCCGTTCCTTTATTGATAATGACACGCTCCTCTTCAGGAGTTAATTCGTTGTAGCTTCCTTCTTTCTTAATTTCAAAAGATGACGGATCAACATTCATACTATCTTGTTCTTTATTATCATTATTTTGGCTGCAGGCATTCATAGCGAATAAAACCAATAAGCCAATCAAACTGTATTTCTTCAATAAAATGTACATACATCTAAAAACTGGCAAAGGTGCAATTTGTTCCATAATTTAGCCATGATTTTATGGTTTAAGTATTATTAATAACGTGGATCACAGGCGACAAATACATTTTTTATCTGGAGAGTTGAAATTCCCACCCGTTGATTTAGCTGATGCTGAAGGCATTTTGGCTATGGGTGGAGATGTGAGTCCGCAGAGGGTTTTGTTAGCTTATCAAAAAGGAATATTTCCCTGGTATAGTGACGAAACTCCAATTTTGTGGTGGGCTCCTGATCCTCGCTTTGTTTTATATCCTGAGAATTACAAGACTTCAAAAAGTTTACGACAGGTAATGCGAAAAAAACAGTTTACCGTCACCTTTGATCACGCTTTTGAAGAAGTCATAAACAAATGTCAAAACGTACCACGAGCCGGACAGGACGGAACCTGGATAACTGATGAATTAAAAGAAACATTCTGTGAAATTCATCGCCTCGGTTTTTCTCACTCGGTTGAAGTATGGCAAGATGGTGAGTTAGTGGGCGGATTATTCGGTACAAGCCTGGGCAGAGCATACTTTGGAGAGAGTATGTTTTCACTCGTCAGCAACGCTTCAAAAGTTGGTTTTGCCACTCTCGTTCCACAATTAATCAATAGAGGAATAAAGCTTATCGATTGCCAGGTTTACACTGATCATTTGAGTAGATTTGGCGCCTTAAATATTCCACGGAGTAAATACAGTGAACACCTTGAAGTACTGCTTGACTTTGATTCTCTTCAGGGTTCGTGGAAAAACTGGAGTAAAGAGGATGAATAGAGAAGTAGCGTTAAGTACCTTAAGCATTTCAGATTCTGATATTTCACAGGAGGAACTTCTTTCCCAGGTTCAAAAACAACTTTTCGATATCAAGAATTTTATTTTCATGAGTACAGCTGTTCCATACCTGTTTAATGCCAAGCGAAAACGACTTGTGAAAATTCAGCAGGCACTGGACGTGCTCTACGGATCTGACCAATTAAAACAAACTGACGAAGAGCGATTTGGAAATCTCGAAAAGCCGGAGGAAAACCCGGTTTTCAAAAATGTAGACAGAGCCTACACGGTTCTTAATGAGACTGAACATAGCTCGTTTAAAACGGTTGTCAGGAAGTATGAAAAGCTCACATCACAGGAAAAACTGAACTTTTCCAGGGCTCAATCTGCCGGATATATGAACATCTTTTTGAGCAGACTTATCGAGCTGGATTGTGCTTATTTGATTCTGTTTTACCATTTTTTCGAAAATGAATTTTCAATTGAACAAGATGAGCAAAAAGAGGTTAAACAAAATGATCAGGTTTTAACCCCTGAAGTATTAGAAATAGCTAATGAGCTAGTATTCAGTGATAAAAAAATAGGAGAGAAGATCTTAAATTTAGACACATCAACTGATCATGCCAAAAGTTTGAAAAAAGAGTTTTTACGAATACAAAAGACACTAAAACTAAAGAGTTGAGAATTTGTCGATTGTGATACATTTGCACAAATTTTAAATAGATATGGCTAAGTTCCACAACATAAAAGTAGAAGAAATAAAGAAGGAAACTGCTGATACAGTATCAGTTAAGTTTGATGTACCAGACGACTTGATCGATGATTTCAAGTACACGAGCGGTCAATATCTCACGCTCAAAATGAAAGTGAACGGAGAAGAAATAAGACGTTCTTATTCCCTCTGTAGCGAGTGGGATTATGACCGGGAGCACAGGATTGCCGTAAAACTTGTTGAAGGAGGAAAAATGTCAACTCTCATCAACGAAGAGTTAAAAGTGGGTGATGAAGTTGAAGTGAGTGAGCCCGAAGGACGATTTGTTCCTGAAATTGACGAAAACGAAGCTCGTCAACATGTATTTTTTGCAGGAGGAAGTGGCATCACGCCAGTACTCAGTATGCTGAAAAAAATTTTACGGTCAGAGCCGAATAGCCAATGTGTGCTTTTCTATGCCAATTCCAACGAATCGACAGTGATTTTTAAAGACGATCTCAATAAACTCATCGATGAATACCCCGTAAAGTTTCAGGTATATCACATTTTGAGTAAACCCAACAACCGCGATGCACATGTATCTGATTACGGTGACTGGGCAGTAGGCAGAGTCGATTACAAAAAAGCATTACACCTGATAAGAGAATACACGAATCTCGAATCAGAACCAATTTTCTATCTATGCGGCCCTAATGGCTTGATGGATAGTGTGCAAACAGCTCTTGAAACGGCACGTGTTGGATCTGACCGAGTGAAAATGGAATATTTCTCAACTCCTGAGCAAGAGCCGGAAAGTGCAGAAAAAGATGAATCTGAAGATATGTCGCCAGTTGAATCCAAAGCAACTATTCTTTTAGATGATGAGGAGCATGAAATTACGGTACCTGCCGGAACTACAATCTTAGATGCAGCTAATGACCAGGGAGTTGATGCTCCTTATTCATGTAGGGGAGCAACTTGCAGTACGTGCATGGCCAAGATAGAAAAAGGAAAAGCTGTGATGCGCATGAATTACGTTCTACTCGATGATGAAATAGAAGAAGGATTTGTGCTCACCTGCCAGGCTCAGCCGGTAACACCTGAGATCACGGTTGATTACGATGCTTAAAGTAGTGAGGATGCATCAAAACACGGTTTTGATGCATCCTCACTTTTATTTTTTATTTCTTGAGGAGTTCTTCCACTTCTTCGATCACACTATCGTAATCGGGTTCCATTAAAATGTCTGAAACGAGTTCTGAATAGTGTATCTTATTGTCTTTATCGAGTACAACCACAGCTCTTGCCAAAAGCCCTTTTAAAGCTCCGTCTGTCATCAAAACGCCATAATCTTCGCCAAAATCTCCATAACGGAAATCACTTACAGCCTCAACGTTGTTGATTTTTGCTGAATCACAAAAACGTTTTTGAGCAAACGGCAGGTCTTTTGAGATGATAAGAGCCTTAACATCTTTCATTTTTGCCAACTTTTCGTTGAACTTAGAAGTCTCAACCTGGCAAACGTTTGTATCAAGACTGGGAACCGAAATGAGTATTTTTACTTTTACATCTACATCGTAAAGACTCTCTTCATTGAGGTTGCCTTTCACATAGTAAAAATCCTGTGCTTTAACGCCTTCATTGGGCAATTCACCGTTAAGGGGTACAGGGAATCCTTTCAAGTTTACAGTTTCCATGTTTTTATCTTTGAATTTTGAACAAAGGTGAAAAAAATGTATGTTAAATTTCCTTCTAACTCAATAAGTTTAAAAAAAAAACACAATAAATATTTTAATATGTTATTTTTGACCTCAACCTAACAATTGAGTATGAAGTCACTGAACGATGAAAAAATATGGTTATCTCCTCCTCACATTGGTGAGAAGGAGAGGTCATATGTTGAAGAAGCTTTTGACCAAAATTGGGTAGCGCCTGCAGGGCCTCACTTAAAGCGTTTTGAAACATTGATTAAAGAATATTTCAACGTTGGTGCAGTAGCAGCTCTTTCTAGCGGAACTGCTGCACTTCATTTGGCTCTAATTAACTTAGGAGTTGGAAACGGAGATTATGTTCTTACTCAATCGCTCACTTTTTCTGCCAGTGCCAATCCAATTCGTTACCTGGGAGCTGAGCCGGTTTTCATCGATAGCGAGTACGACACCTGGAATTTAGACCCTCTTGTTTTAGAGGAAGCAATACAGGATCTGAAAGAAAAGGGTATTAAGCCCAAAGCTATTATTGGTGTTGATTTGTACGGTATGCCCGCTAAATGGGTTGAAATACAAAACATCGCCATGAAATATGACATTCCTTTGATTGAAGATAGCGCTGAAGCTGCCGGATCAACTTACATGGGTAAGTATTGCGGAACTTTTGGTAGAATGGCTGTACTTTCTTTTAATGGAAATAAAATTATTACCACTAGTGGAGGAGGTGCACTAATTTCTAACGATTGGCATATTGTTGAATATGCTCGGTTTTTGAGTACTCAGGCAAAAGACAATGCTGTTCATTATCAGCATTCTCATATTGGGTACAACTATCGAATGAGTAATATTTGTGCTGGAATTGGTTGTGGTCAAATGGAAGTCCTTGACAGTAGAGTTAGGCGAAGAAGAGAGATTTTTGATTTCTATTTTGATGCCTTAAAAGATGCTGAAGGAATTTCATTTTTAGTTGAACCATACGGGCATTACAGCAATAGGTGGCTTACTGTAATTCTCGTTGATCCTGAAAAAACATTTGGTATAACGCGTGAACACTTGAGACTAGCACTTGAATCAAGAAATATTGAATCGAGGCCGTTGTGGAAGCCTTTGCATCTTCAGCCGGTTTTTCAAAAATATTCGTTTTACGGCTCTAATGTAAGTCAGAGTCTTTTTGAAAATGGTTTGTGTTTACCATCGGGTAGTGCCATGACAGAGGAGCAACTCAGTAAAGTAGTATCGATTATTCGAAAAGTTTTGAATAGCGGTGCAGGAGAGTTCGTTCACAAAGTCAAGTAAGTTATCCCCAAATCAGTTTTATTGCCAGAAATGTTAGCGCAATAGCAATTACTTTTTCAAAGATGTTGTTGTAGCGGTTGTACCAGTTTCTTATTTGGCTCTGACCAAAAAGTGTAGCGACAATCGAAAACCAAATCATGGTTGCTACGGCCATGTAAATTCCGTAAACAACCTGCCATGAAAAGGGTGTGGATTCACTTACAACAGCCGTATAAATACTCAAAAAGAAGAGCGTTACTTTAGGGTTGAAGGCGTTGACCAAAAATCCTTTTGAAAATGCTTTTTTGAACGAAATTTCCCGCTTTTCACTTTGCACAGCTTTGTACTCAACGCGTTTAGCTTTGAAACCCTGGTAAGCAAGGAACAATAAATATCCGGCAGCTAAATACCGCATTCCGTTGTAGAGCCACTCGTATTTTGAAATCAATAGTCCGAACCCGAGTACCGAATACGTAGCGTGAATGAGAATACCGGTTCCCACACCGATGGCAGTTTCCCTACCTGTATTCGATCCGAACCGTAAACTTTGCCTCAACACAATAGCAAAGTCAGGACCGGGGCTGGCAACGGCCAATAAATGAATTCCGGCTATGGTCAATAATTCTCCCCAGTAACTCATAATAATTGTCCAGTTCCAAAAAGTATGCTGTACAGGAGTGTTGTAATAGCGAGCTGCTTGAGTAGTGGATCGAGTTGTTTGGGATCTTTAATTTGGAAAACTTTTTTGAGGTTGAAAATCACGAGCGGACTCACCAAAAGAAAAAGGTAACTCGACCATTCGATTCCGCTATTGAGGAAGACGTAAACGATGCTAAGAATCAAAGCCCCAATCAATAGTGTTGTGTGGTATCTCTTAGCAGTCTTAAGACCTATGTTTACTACAAGTGTGTTTTTACCCGCATTTTTATCGCTGTTGAAGTCGCGCATGTTGTTGAGGTTGAGCACGCCTGTACTCAAAAATCCAATTGCTGATGCGGGTAAAAAAATATCCAGCGGTAGTTCGTTTGCATGCAGGTAAAATGTGCCGCAAACACCAACTAAACCAAAGAAAATAAACACGAATAAATCGCCCATTCCGCGGTAACCGTAAGCATCTTTTCCAACAGTGTATTTGATGGCTGCCCAAATCGACACCAATCCCAAAATCAGGAATACAGCGGCCTTCAACAATTCACTTGATGGAATCGCAAAGAGGATGAGCGAAATCCCGCTAATAAAAGCCAAAAGACTGAGGATAATGACGGCCATCTTCATTGCGCTCTGACCAATAGCTCCACTTTGAATAGCGCGCTGCGGACCAATCCGCTCGTCATTGTCGGTTCCTTTTACACCATCTCCGTAATCGTTAGCTACGTTGCTTAGGATTTGCAAAAAAAGAGTGGTCAGAACCGCTAAAAGCGTCACGACATAATTCTTAAATCCGTTAGCATAAGCGAGAAGCGATCCCAAAATAATGACCGATAAAGCCAGTGGCAGTGTGCGCAAACGAAATGTTGAAATCCAGTTTTGAATTGTCGCCATGAGGTTACTGGTTACATCCAGCTCTTTTGTGAACTTTCAATTTTATAGAGGACAAAATTATAAATGTCGATGGCATCGTTGTGGCTGAGATGTGGCATGCTTTCATCTCCGGCTGCTGTGAAGAAAACCAGTGTTGAAAGGTCACGCCTTCTTTGGAATATACTTCTATTCAGGCTCACATTTTGCAATTTGTACATCGTGATGGAAAGGTGAGAAGGAAAAATCCAGCCTTTTTTGATTTCGATGACATCTCCATTTGTTCTAAATTGAACTGATCGTTGAAATTTATGTGCCCAAAAAGCACCCAGAATAACGAAAAGTGGAATTGGAACAAAGTAGTGCCAGGTGAGTTCACTCGCATAAAAGGAAGCTGTAACGATAATGGAAGGCATGATGACCAGCCAAATAAATCGTTGGAAAAAAAGTAACCGGTGAGAGCCTAAACGATGAAACTTCCCCGAATAACGTTCGGGATAAAATTCCTGAAGCACATCGATGAGTTGTTTGTTTTTGCATCCGGGAACGCTTACAGTTCGTTTATCTTCTCTGTTTTCATTGACACCGGCCTGCTTGACGACAAAAGTTTTAAAGCCGAGTAATTTTCTCAGCGGATTACTCGACCATTTGAAGTACTGTATTTTGTTCCTGGGAACGTGAAACTCATTGCGCTTGAGCAATCCGCTTTTCAGAACCAAACCGCGTTCGTTGAGAAAGAACTGCAAATTGTAATAGCGCAGTACAATTCTTATCAATGAGAAGGCAACTGAAACGACAACAAATACGAGAATAGTGAAGGGGAGTAGAAGTACCCATTGTGTGAGCCAACCTTCTGCTTCTTCTAAATATGGTTCAAAGGGCTCCAACAAAAACTCCTCAAATTGCCAGATGTAACCGTTTACTACAGCAAAGAGAATTAATCCGGAGCGCAAGTGGTTTTCAGTGAGTCCAACTTTTAGCAGGTCTTTAATCGATAACTTTAAGATAGGTTTTTCCCAGCTTTCAACTTCGGGTTGTTCGATTGTTTCTTCTTCGCCCGGTTCTGACTGTTGTTTTTTGTCTTTTTCTTTTTTCTTGAGTAAATACTCTTGAAGGCTGCGAGCGTAAGACCTATCAAGTGCCGGAATCTCTATTTCGTTATCGGCACTTCCTGCTGTATCAATTTTTAGACCTACAACCTTAAATATTTGCTGTGCCAGGTTTTGAGCGGTGTGAACAGTTTGAATACGCTCGAATGGAATGGTGGTTTTATCTTTCCTGAAAACTCCGCGTTCAATGATAAACTTGTCTTCAACAGCGTAAAAGAAGAAATTTTTGTACTCGAAATACGAAAACGCGATGAATCCTAGAAATAGAATAATACCAATTGCATAGAGGCTGATTCCCAACAACGAAGACCCTGCACCATATTTCAAAAAGAGAAAGGGAATGAACAGGTTTATAGCCTTCCTCAAGTTGAGAATAAAGAGAATCGCTACGCCAATAGGCGCTTGTCTTTTCTTTGTGGAAAGATCGATCTCACTCATAATTGGCACTGAGCTTAGTGATGTAGTCTCTCAACTTTTGAGCGCGTTCTTCTTGCAAGCCTCTTATGATAATATCGCTCGAACTTCCACCGGCTGTGTAAATTTTAACGGCAGCCAAATCGAAGGCTCTTCCCAGCGGACCTTGTCCTACCTCACAATGCTGTATGCGATTGAAAGGTATGGAGGTCATACTGAAAAAGATGAGTCCGCTTTTGTAAGAAATGTCTTTTTCCCTGATCGAGTAGCCTTTGATGCTAAAACCTTTTATTTCAATAACTAAAATAAAAGCTAAAAGTGCCGCCCACGGAGCAAGCCAGTGCCACCAGGTAAATGATCCAAACAGCGACCAAATACTGAATACTAATCCACTTACGAAAAAGAAAATTCCCCATGCTGTAAGTCGCATGTAGAGATAATCTTTTTCTAATCCGTGAAAATCACTATCCTCAACCTCGGGAAGGGAGGAGAGTTCAATATTTTGATTGGTAAATTCCATTATGGAAATTTAGGAAATTGTTGGAAGTCTGGATCGCGTTTTTCCAAAAAGGCGTTTTTTCCTTCTTGTGCTTCGTCCATCAAATAATACATGAGTGTTGCGTCACCGGCAAACTCCATGAGTCCGCGCTGACCGTCAAGCTCTGCATTGAGTCCGCGCTTGATCATGCGAATCGCGAGCGGAGAACGTTTCATAATCGTTTTACACCATTTTACAGTTGTATCTTCCAAATCTTCGAGCGGAACAACAGTATTCACCATTCCCATTTGTTCAGCTTCTTTAGCGGTGTACTGCTCACACAAGAACCAAATTTCACGCGCTTTCTTTTGCCCAACGTGACGAGCTAAGTAAGACGAACCAAAGCCGGCATCAAAACTTCCAACTTTAGGTCCTGTTTGACCAAAACGCGCGTTCTCAGAGGCAATTGTCAAATCACAAACCACGTGAAGCACGTGACCACCGCCAATTGCATAGCCATTTACCATTGCAATAACCGGCTTTGGTAAACTGCGAATCACTTTGTGAATGTCGAGCACATTGAGGCGGGGAACGCCATCGTCACCAACATAACCACCTTTACCTTTTACGTTTTGATCTCCGCCAGAGCAAAATGCTTTTTCTCCGGCACCAGTGATAACCACAACGCCCACATCCTGTCTTTCGCGGGTCATTTCAAGGGCTTCCAAAATCTCCATATTCGTCTCGGGTCTAAAAGCATTGTAAACCTCAGGACGGTTGATCGTGATTTTTGCTATTCCCTCAAATAGCTCAAACTTAATGTCTTCAAACTCTTTTATCGTTTTCCAGCTTCTATCTGTAGCCATAGTTATGATTGTTTTAATGCTTTGAAATATTCAGCTAAAATAAGGTCATTTTGTTCACGCGGAGTTGAAATTTCAACAATCAGCGCGTTTTCAGTATCTTCATGGTAGGCCTTGGTCAGAGCCGTTTGTAGAGACTTTTCGTCATCGGCAAACTCGTAATCCATCCAAAATGCTTTGGCGATTTCGCGAGCGTGGAAATTGTGATGACTCTCAAAATGCTGTTCCAGCGCTCCTGATGTTTTAGGACCGGGAATAATCCTGAAAATATTGCCTCCGCCATTATTGATTAAAATGATGCGCAAATTATCAGGAACGTGATTGTGGAAAAAGGCATTGCTGTCGTAAAAAAATGAGATGTCACCTGTAATGAGTGTAACCAGTTTATTCGTTTTGAGCGCGTAGCCAAGAGCAGTAGAAGTGCAGCCGTCAATTCCGCTGGTGCCGCGATTGGCAAATTGCACGATCGAGTTGTTCCAGTTGAAAAGCTGCATGTAGCGAATGGGCGAACTATTGGCTGTTTGAATGACGCTATCATTCGGGATGAAAGCATTCAATTCTTTGAAAACGGCCATGTCACTCCATTCAACTTCATTTGTTGCGTTTTGATGACCAGTGCGCTTTTCAGCATTTATCTTTTTCCAGAGTTGAGCATATTCTTTTCGGTCAGATCCAAAGTCCAGCTCGCTGAGTACCTTTTCAGCTTTCATCGGGATGTGGCGGGTAAGTGCTTTGTAAGTATCCAAAACAAGTCCCTGATTGGCGATGTGCCAATGGTTCTGAATGTGAAAGGAGCGGAGTAGTTTCTTGATCTTTTTTGAAACGATTGGCCCGCCAATAGTAATAAGTAAGTCTGGTTTTAGTTTCTGGAGTTTTTCATCATCAATGGTGTTGATCACGCGATCGATGCATGTCAAAATATTTTCGCCCGATAGGTTAGAGGTGGTTTCCGTCATCACTACAGCCTGATCGGTATCAGCGAGTTCGAACAAAACGTCTTCTAACTCCGGATTGGGCTTTTGCATCCCCACAATGATGAGTCGGTTTGGTAGCTGATCCCACTCCGTTTGGAGTTGGTCGATCTGCTGCGGATTCAGGCTCTGACAGGGAACAAGAGTGGAGAAGTTTTTTGTTTCCAGCGGTTCTTCATCAGTGTCGTAGAGCGGTTCTGAAAATGGAATATTGATATGAACCGGACCCGGATTTGGGAAAGTGGCTGTTTCGAGCGCCTTGTTGATCTCGTAGCTGTTTTTCCACTGTGTATCTTCGTCATCGTCTCGTTCAAAGAGAGTTGTGTTGTAAACGGTGTGGTTTTGAAGCGCTTTGACCTGCCTGATAGTTTGCCCATCAGCCTGATCTATGAACTCTTGCGGTCTGTCTGCCGAAACGACAATAACGGGCAGGTTCTGATAATAAGCCTCACTGATTGCCGGGTGATAATTGAGCACAGCCGATCCTGATGTGCAGGTTATGATGGTTGGCACTCCGCTTTCCTGCGTCATTCCCAGAGCAATGAAAGCTGCCACGCGTTCATCGGGAATATTGATACAGTTGAAATATGGGTCTTTGGTAAAACCGATGATAAGTGGAGCATTGCGAGAACCCGGTGAAATAACTACATCACGGATTCCCTTTTCCTTGCAAATAGTAATGAGTTGTTGAACTGTGCGTTTATTCGAAGTCATTTTGTACGTAACAACATTATTGCTTTGCAGTTCACAACAGAACTGCTTTTAATGTCTCGGCTTTTAATTGCGTTTCTTTCCATTCACTCTCAGGAGATGAATCGCTTGTTATGCCGCCTCCAACGTACAAAGCTAAGGAGTTTTCAAAGACCTCCATGCAACGCAAATTGACAAACATCCTAAATGTGCCGTCTTCGTTGATGGGGCCGAGGTAGCCTGTGTAGAACTTTCGGTCGTGCTTTTCTATTTTTTGAATGTACTCTTCAGCACGGTCTTTGGGCAATCCGCAAACGGCAGGAGTTGGATGCAATTCATTCAACAGGTCGAGTGTTTTGTCCCACTCGTTGTTTGATTTAATTCTGAATTTTGACATCAAGTGAGCAACCGGACCAGCCTCAATAGTTGCCGGACCTTCAATAGCGTACTGAAAGTTCAAATCCTGCAATAATTCTTCAATATAATCTGATACGTATTGCTGTTCCTCAGCTTCTTTTTCTTCCCACGTGTATTTTCCGCGTTCGCTTTTGGGTTGAGTACCAGCAAGCGAAACTGTTTCCAGGGAATTTTCATTTTGAGTGAGAAGCGTTTCGGGAGTTGCGCCCATCCACGTGCCAGTTGTAGGGTGATTGAAGAGGTACACAAATGCGTTTTTGTATTTATCGGTCAGAGCCTTGTAGAGCGACCACAAATGTTCAAAGCCCCCG